>JAFZDP010000006.1 GCA_017561155.1 Bacteroidales bacterium
CTACCGGTAAGAAAATACGCAAGAAAGACCTTGGTATGATTGCTAAATCTTACGGATATGTATACGTGGCACAAGTAGCTATGGGTGCAAGCCAAGCTCAATACTTCAAAGTAATAAAAGAAGCTGAAGCTTACGACGGACCATCATTAATCATCTGCTACGCTCCATGTATCAACCACGGTATCAAAACCGGTATGGGACGTACACAAAACGAAGAAAAGATGGCTGTAGATTGCGGTTACTGGCACTTGTGGCACTTCAACCCTGCCGAAGAAGAAGCTGGTCAAAACGGTTTCCACTTGGATAGTAAAGAACCAGATTGGAGCAAGTTCCGCGAATTCATTATGGGAGAAGTTCGTTACAACTCGTTGATGAAAACATTCCCTGAAGAAGCTGAACAATTGTTCGAAGCTACTCAAAAGAACGCTGAATGGCGTTACAATGGCTACAAAAAATTGAGCGAAGGTAAATAAATTTGATTATTAACTCAAAGAGGGTGTCTTTTAAGATGCCCTCTTTAGTAATATAGTAGTTTAAATGAAAAAAATACAGATTATATTTTTTATTGTCACTATTGCTATTTTAGGTGCTTGTGGTGGTAATACTAAAAATGAGATAGAACTATCTCCAGAGGTAAAAGCACTACAGGAGAGAGTAGCTAATGAGATTATCTCGTGGGGTGCTATAGATGCTTATTTTGATGATGATAATTATTTTGTTTATTGTGTCAATAAATCTGATATCACTGCATCTGCTAATGAAGTAGCAGAAGCCATGTATCCTATGGTTACAGAAGTTCCTAATGTTAAGGGATGCATAGTTAAAGATGCTCAAACAAAAGAAGAGTTAGGAAGATATATCGCAAAATAATTTATTATTAGAATAAAATATAAACTCAATATGAAATAAGAGTTGTATTAAGTTAGTGCAACTTTATTCTTTCCCCATACTTATACTAATAATGGTCTAGGTATGGGGATTTATATTATGGTTTTACTAAAAATATTTCCATAAATATGTTATTAATGTCATTTACGAAACAAAAAGAAAAACCATTATCGAGAAATTAAACTTGAATTATCGGGGAAAACTATCGAGCGTTAGGTGCTTACGGCATTGCCGTAAGCACCTAACGCTATTAGCGTAACGACGTAACGCTACTGCCGTAAGCACCTAACGCCATTGCCGTTACCTGCTAACGCAAAATCTTTTTAACGATAAATGGATGTTCGTTTAACGGTAAATGGTCTAGAATTTAATGATTAATAGTCTTTTGTATGTTAAAATAACTCCATAAATTTACCATATATTGATAATGTAATAAGATATATATGTTATTGAATTATCATATATGGGATAATGTGATAACATATATATGTTTTTTTGAAAGTGTATATATACTAATTTCAACTGCTATATTTGCATGGTCGAACAGAAGGTTTACAATGTTGAAACTATATGTTTTAAAGCCTAAATGTGGTAGTATATATATAAGTAGTTGGTGTTTATGGTGGGAAATTTGTAGATATTGTTATGTATATTGACTGATTGAGGAAATCAATCTGCGTTTAGGTGCTGTAAAAATAGAACTAGTACATAAAGGCTATTTTTCGTGAAATCTATTGTATTGGCGATGCTAATGTTCATATATTTGTTTATAATAAGAAACAATACGAATAAAATGGCATAAAAAAAAGCCGTAATTTTGCAATAAATACAAATATAGAAGAAATGCCCCTAAATCGTTTTGAAAGCTTTGATAATAAGGTAAAAGAATTGGTTTTGAAATTTGAATCGATAATGTCTGAACGAAAAATTCAGTATTTGGATATAGATGAATTGGAAGATGTTATAGATTTTTATTTAGAAACAGGAGATGTGGTGATGATGGAAGAAGCTGTCCGTTATGCTGCAAAGATTTTCCCTGCATCGGTTTCGATAAAACTACGAAGGGCTCAATTTTTGGGTATCACCGGTAAATATGATGATGCTATTTCCTTGCTACACGAGCTGAAAAAAATAGAAGCCGACAACTGTGAGGTGTTGTATACATTGGGCGTTGTGTATGGGCAGATTGGTAAAGGAAATTTAGCCATAGACTATTACATTCAATCCGGTAAGGCCGGCTACGATATGGATGTAGTGAACGAAAACATAGGGGGAGAATATCAACGAATAGGAGATTACGATACTGCAATCAAATACTACAAAAAGGTGCTAAAGGAAAATGCGTCGAACGAAGATGTGGTATTTGAACTATCCATTTGTTTCGATGCTTTGGGACAGGATATGGAATGTGTTGAGTATATGACTTACTTTGTAAAAGAAAATCCATATTCGGCCAATGCGTGGCTTGCGTTGGGACTTTCTTATAAAAACTTGGAACTTTACGAAAAGGCAATTCAATCGTTCGATTATGTGTTGGCAATAAACGAGAAAAAGATATTTGCTTACACAGGCAAGGCTTCGTGCTATTCGTTGTTGAATCGCTATTCCGATGCAATATCGGTATTGAACGAAGCATTGAATTTTTGCAAAGAAAAAGAATTGATATTTTTGTTGCTAGGCAAAAACTACGAAGAAACCAACAACTACGAACTTGCTGCTATATATTACAAAAAGGCTACATATATTTTCCCGGGACTTGTAGAGGCTTGGATAAGAATGTGTATGTGCTATATAGCTCTTGGCGATGCTAACACTGCATTGGAATATTTGGAAAAGGCTTTGGAGCATAATCCTGATTCGAGAGAGATACATACCGAAGCTGCCAGACTGTACTTGGATTTGGATTACGAAGATACTGTAGCCGAATTGTTGCAGATGTTGTTAGACAAAGGTTTCGACGACGAACAAACTTGGTTTGAATTTATTTTGATGCATATAAATGTAGAAAAATATGAAATAGCTTTGAAATTGGTTAATGAAGCTTATGGGCATATCGATGACCAATTTGAGCTGAATATGTTTGAAATAATATGCTTATATATGACGGGTAAAAAAGAATTGGCTTACGAACTACTGAGGACAAGTCTTGTAAAATACCCTAAATCTTTTTGTAAAAAGATACTTGCCATGCATACTTCTATAATGGAGGATATACATGTGGTGGATATATTCGACTCTGTAGACGACGATATTGATGATTTTTGATACAAAGAGTAAATTAGAAGTATAATTATTGATTCAAACACACATCTGAAATGCGAATTGTAGAGAATATGGAAAAATATTTGCCAATAGAAATACAAGAGATAATAAGAGCAACCGATGCACAGATAGCTTGTCCCGACAAAGCGATTACTACACTGCTTACTGATAGTAGAAAACTAGGCGAAGCCGACAAAACGTTGTTTTTTGCAATACAAACCAAGCGAAACTCGGGAGTAAAATATATAAAAGAATTGTACCAAAAAGGGGTGCGTAATTTTGTAGTGCCTATTCCTACCGAAGAAAATAATTATGAGAGCGAATATAGTTATATTGTCGATGCTAATATTTTCTTTGTAAAGGATACTATAAGGGCTTTGCAAACCTTGGCAAGTTTTCATAGAAACAGATTTGATATTCCGGTAGTAGGTATAACGGGAAGCAATGGGAAAACTATTGTAAAAGATTGGATCGTTCAGTTGTTGCATACCGATTATAAGATAGTATCCAGTCCCAAAAGCTACAACTCTCAGATAGGTGTTCCTTTGTCGGTATGGCAGATGGGGGGCGAACATACGTTAGGAATATTCGAAGCCGGAATATCTGAGGTGGGAGAAATGCTAAATATAAAAAAGATAATAGAGCCCACTGTAGGAATATTTACCAATATAGGACAGGCACACGACGAACATTTTTTGACAAGAAATCAGAAAATAGCAGAAAAGCTGCAGCTGTTTACTCAGTGTAAAACCATTATATATTGTGTGGATAACAAAGATATTCACAGTCTATTATCAGCCAACGAGGCTTTTAAAGAAATAGACCGTTTTACATGGAGTAGCTCTAATTTTGACGAAGCAGAAGTTCTACTAAAGAATGTAGAAACTATAAATAATACTACTCATTTAGAAGTAGAATACAAAGACAGCAATGCAATTTTGGAAATACCGTTTGCCGATAAAGCATCGATAGAAAATGCTATGCACTGTATAACGCTTATGTTGTACTTTGGCTATTCGTTTGCTGACATACAGCCTAAAATAAAGTCGCTGACTTCTGTAGAAATGAGGTTGGAGCTTAAAGAGGGTATCAACGATTGCTTGCTTATCAACGATGGATATAGCTTAGATTTAAATTCCCTTATAATAGCCCTTGATTTTATACAGCAGGAAAATCAGCATACAAAGAAAACTTTGGTGATGAGCGATATAATGCAAACCGGAATTATAGATGCTGAATTGTACGAAGGGGTTGCTAAACTTATCGAAGGTAAGAATATTAGCAAGTTTATAGGTATAGGCTCTGCTTTGTGTAGGAACAAAGATAAGTTCGAGAATATGGATGCATCGTTTTTCGAAACTACAAACGACTTCTTGAAACATTATCTGTTCTCGAACTTCAACAGCGAAACTATTTTGCTGAAAGGTGCACGAGTGTTTGAGTTTGAACGTATAGCTAAAGTGTTGCAACGTAAAACTCATCAAACAGTAATGGAGGTGAACCTACAAGCACTTGTAAGCAATCTGAACTATTTCAGGTCTAGAATTACTCCGAAAACAAAGATAATGGCTATGGTGAAAGCCTTTAGCTATGGTGCAGGCAATGTTGAAATAGCAAATACATTACAGTTTAATAACGTCGACTACCTTACTGTGGCATATAGCGACGAAGGTGTAGAGTTGAGAAAAAACGGAATAACTTTGCCTATAATGGTAATGAATCCTGAAGAAGAAAGCTTCGACGATATTATAAAATACAATCTGGAACCGGTTATCTATAGTTTCAGAATATTGGAAGACTTTATACAAACTGCGTCGATGTATTGCCAAGATGGCGAAAAGATGAAAATACACATCGAAATGGATACTGGAATGCACCGATTGGGTTTTATGGAGAGCGATATAACACAACTGACCGACAAACTTAACGAAAATAATATAATAGAAGTACAATCTATTTTTTCGCACTTGGCATGTAGCGAAGATGCGGAAATGGATGCTTTTACACAAAGCCAGATTGATAAGTTTGAACAGTGGAGCGGTAGAATTAAATCGGCTTTGAAAAACAATACCGATATACTATGCCACATACTTAATTCGTCGGGGATAGTAAGGTTTACACATGCCGAAATGGATATGGTAAGGCTTGGAATAGGCTTGTACGGAGTAAGTCCGCACCCGGAAGTACAAAAACACTTGACATTGATAAGTAGGTTGAAAACAAAAATTTCCCAACTTAAATATATCCCTCAAGGCGATAGCGTGGGGTACAATTGCAGCTGGGTAGCCCAACGAGATAGTAAGATAGCTATTATACCTATTGGATATGCCGACGGATTGTCAAGAAAAATGGGCAACGGGGTAGGGAAGGTGTCTATCAATGGTAATGTGGTGCCTTTGGTTGGTAAGGTATGTATGGATATGTGTTTTATTGATGTTACAGATATAGAATGTAGCGAAGCCGACGATGTTATTATCTTCGACAACAATGCTACATTGTGCCAAATGGCAGAAAATGCCGAAACGATACCTTACGAAGTACTTACATCGATATCCTCTCGTGTGAAAAGGGTATACTTTTGGGAATAGAGTTTGAAAGGTAATTTAATGATAAAACAAACAATGGAAATCATAGATACTCATACACACCTATACGACGAAGCATTCGTTAGTGATGTTGATATGGTTATAACAAATGCTTTGAGCTGCGGTGTGTCTACTATGCTTGTGCCGGCGATAGACCGTTCAACTTTCGACGGTATGCTTGCTTTGTGCAGTCGGTATCCGCAAACGCTGCTGCCCATGATTGGCGTACATCCTACATCGATAAAGGAAGACTACAAAGAGGAATTGGAATTGGTAGAACAACAACTGAAACTTTTCTCCGACCGATATATTGCTGTAGGGGAGATAGGGTTGGATTATTATTGGGACACTACTTTTGTCGCCGAACAAAAAGATGCTTTGATAAAACAATTGCAATGGGCAAACCAATACAACAAACCTGTCGACCTTCATATTAGAAATGCTTATGCCGAGATGTTTGAAATCTTGAAAGATATAGAAGTACATCGCAAGGGGGTGTTTCATTGTTTTAGCGGAGATATATCCGAAGCATGGAAAGCTGTAGAAATGGGCTATGCTTTAGGTATAGGCGGTGTTGCGACGTTTAAAAAATCTTTGCTTGTCGACATCGTCAGGGAAATACCATTGGAGCATATAGTGATAGAAACAGATTCGCCATATCTGGCACCGACTCCATTTAGGGGCAAACGAAACGAAAGCTCGTATTGTAAAATTATTGCAGAAAAGATTGCTGAGATAAAATCTCTCTCTCCCGAAGAGGTGGCAATCGTCACCACACAAAATGCCAAAAACATATTTGGGATATAGATAATATATTTTATAGTTCAACCGTTGAGAAGTATCGTTTTTTTTGTTGTTTATTTTTTCTAATTATTCAACAATAGAACGATACTTTTTCTTTGCTTTTTTGTTTAGTGAGGGAGAAAAGTTGTTGTTTTAATATGTTGTTCTTTAGTGGTATAAGGACGGAGTGTGAAATTTTTCTTGCATGGTTTCGGAAAAGGTAGTATCTTTGCACAGTGATATCAAAATAATATCATATAAATACTAACTAAAAACAATTACAAAATGAAAGTAGAAGAGTTTAAAAGAACAGAAACAAAAGAATTCGTAAAGCAACCAAAATCGTTAAACAATGGTTTCTTACATCTATTAGTAAATTTGGCTTTAATAGCATTGGCTACCTTTCTAATCATCAAGCTTGCCAACGTGGAAGACGACACCAGTCCTGAAGCACTTATGTATGCTATTCCTATGATTGCAACACTTCTTTTATGGACTTTCCATTTGATAGGTTTCAAACTTGTACAGCCTAACCAGTCGGCGATATTTACCTTCTTTGGCAAATACGTTGGCACGGTAAAGGAAAACGGCTTCTTTTGGTTCAATCCGTTGTATGGCTGCAAAAAACTATACCTTCGCATAAGCAACATGGACGTAGAACCTATAAAGGTGAACGACAAAAAGGGTAATCCGATAATGATTGGACTTATAGTGGTGTGGCGTATAAAAGACACCTACAAGGCTTGTTTCGAAGTGTCGTCATCAGAAACTAAACCTAACAAAAATGGTGCTTCTTCGGTTATAGACCTACGCAGTTTCGACAACTTTGTTAAAGTACAAAGCGATGCTGCCCTTCGTAAAGTGGCCGGAATGTATGCCTACGACAATATAGACGGCAATCCCGAAGAAATGACACTCCGTTCGGGTGGCGACGAGATAAACAATTGCTTGGAATCAGAACTTAGTTCGCACCTTGCCATTGCCGGTATCGAAATCATCGAGGCTCGTATCAACTACTTGGCATATAGTTCGGAGATTGCAAGTGCTATGCTACGTCGTCAGCAGGCCGACGCCATAATATCGGCACGCGAAAAGATAGTGGAAGGTGCTGTAAGTATGGTGGACTTGGCATTGAAGAAACTAAGCCAAGACAATATAGTAGAACTAGACGAAGAACGCAAAGCTGCTATGGTAAGCAATCTATTGGTGGTGCTTTGTGCCGACGAAGCTGCCAGCCCTGTGGTGAACACCGGTAGCTTGTATTAATATAGATTGGTATCTTAACTATAGTATTATGAAAAAATCATTTGCTTTGCGTGTCGATGAAGAAGTGTTTGCTGCCATTGAGAAATGGGCGGCAGACGAGTTTCGCAGTACCAATGGGCAAATAGAATGGATACTGAATGAGGCTTTGAAGAAGAACAAACGTTTACCAAAGAAATCAACAACAAAGAAAGATAAAGAGTAAAAGTTATGGAAACTAAAAGAATAATTATTTTTCTGGCATTGGTGTTTGGAATTACCTATGCTATCGAATTTGGGATAATCTATCCTCTTGTCGGGCAATACGGCTATGGCACAAACCCTATTGTGACGCTTGCTGTGGCCGCTGTGATGTTTATACCGGCACTGTGTGTTGTGCTTACACGCCTTATCACCGGCGAGGGCTTTAAAAACTCATGGCTTCGCCCCAACTTCAAGGGTAATATAAAGTACTATTTGTTTGCATGGCTTGCCCCTTCGGTGCTTATCGCAATAGGTGCTGTGGTGTATTTCCTTTGTTTCCCCGAACAGTTCGACCCAAACTCGGGCTATATAATGGAAACAATGAAACAAAGCGGAGTCGAACTTCCGGAAACAATGCCATCGGTGAAATTATTGGCAATAGGTCAAATAATAACCGCCGTGTTGTTTGGTCCTATACTTAATTTCGTCACCTGCTTTGGCGAAGAATGGGGCTGGCGTGGATACCTACTGCCCAAAATGGCTGACAAGATGCCTCGAATACCCATGCTGCTCATAACCGGAACTATATGGGGACTATGGCATGCACCTATAATAGCTGTTGGTCATAACTATGGCACCGACTATTGGGGATTTCCCGTTGTAGGCATACTGATGATGTGCGTATTCTGCATTGCTTTGGGAACGATATTCTCCTACCTTTGTATGAAAACACAAAGTTGCATACCCGGCGTCATTGCCCATGGTGCCATCAATAGTTTTGCAGGTGCAGGATTGTTCTTTGCCGCCAACAACAACAATGCCCTTTTAGGTCCTACTCCGGCGGGAATAATAGGCGGTTGCGGATTGATTGCGGCTGCGATAATAATTCTTGTTTATTGGGACAAAGACGAAAAAATATTTCATTTCGTTCGCCTAAAACTGTTCCAACTAAAACTATTTGGCAAGCACGAAACTTCAAAACAGATTAAATATTAAGCGACTTTCAATGTAAATCAATGTAACCAATGAATACATCTATGGAAGCAACCGAACGTAATAGAATAATATCGTTTCTGATATATACCTTCACGATAAGTTTTGGATTGTATTTTTTATTTTTCCACACTCCAAAGAATGATGATTGCTATACATCGTTCAGCGAAACGCGACAAATTATCCAAATGGTAGCACAAAACATACTGCTTATATCTCCTGCCATAGGGGTAATTATTACCAGAATAACTACAAGCGAAGGCTTTGGAAACTTATGGCTGAAGCCTAACTTTAAAGGCAACGTAAGGTATTACCTTATGGCGTGGTTGGGCTCGGTGTTGCTTTTGGCTGTAGGGGTTTGGGCATATTATATATTTATATACCGTCACGATGTAGCCAACTTTTTAGACTCGCGCAGTCCTTTGTATGGACTCCAAATCGATTCGGAATTTGGGTACAATATCGAAACTGACGAAATTCTACTTGCTATACTTTCGGCTCTGTGGGGTCCTGCCACATATCTTTTTATTTGTTTGTGTCAAGAGTGGGCTTGGTGTGGATACCTTCTGCCCAAACTGGCAAAAAGATTCAGCCCTATACCATTGATACTTATAAATGGCTTGATATGTGGATTGTGGTATGCACCATTGGTGGTAGAGGGAATCTACTACGGAAACGAATATTCCGGCTTTCCTATTGCCGGCATATTGGCTATGTGTCTGCACTGCGTGGTTGTAGGTGCATTGCAATACTATTTATGTGTCAAAACTCAAAGCTGCATACCGGCAGTTCTGATTTCGGGAGTAATAAAAGGTTCCTACCTGAATGTTTTAAATTTCCATCTTGGAAATTTTAATCCCAACAAACTTTTAGGCCCCGAAGCATATGGCATAGTGGCAGGTTGCGGTTTCGTAGTGGCTGCCGTTATCGTTGCCATTGTTTGGCACAGAAACTATAAGAAAGAAACTTTGACTACTCATTCAGAAAATAAAATAATAATTGAATAATATGGAAGAAATACTTGTAGCCAAAGGGCTGAAAAAGACTTTCACCCTTTCGCGGAAACAACAAAAGTTGGAAAAGACCAACTGTAAAACAAAGGTTGCGGTCGACGACCTTTCGTTCTCGGCCTACAAGGGCGAGATATTCGGGTTGCTGGGACCAAACGGTGCCGGCAAGACCACCACACTGCGTATGGTCACCACGCTGATACGTCCCGACAGCGGCGACGCAATAGTGAACGGCTTCAGCATAACCACCAACCCTCAGCAGGTGCGCGAACGAATTGGTTTCCTGACAAGCGAACTTAAGCTCGAAGACTTTTTTACGCCAAACTATCTGTTCGACTTCTTTTCCGAACTGTATGGGATAGACCCCTCCACACGCGACGAACGCAAAGGCAAACTATTTGCCCGGTTCGGCATCGAGAAGTTTGCCGAAGTGAAGGTGGCCAACCTTTCTACCGGTATGAAACAAAAAGTATCGTTGGCTATATCGTTGGTGCACGACCCCGATATAATCATCTTCGACGAGCCTACCAACGGCCTTGACGTGCTTACCGCAAAAACCGTCACCGACTATCTGTTGGAGCTTCGCGATATGGGCAAGAGCATAATACTTTCCACTCACATATTCAGCCTGGTGGAAAAGGTGTGCGACAGAGTGGGCGTGATAATAGACGGCCGCATGGTGGCGTGCGACACATTGGAAAACATAAAGAACGGAAAGTCGCTCGAAGACCGTTTCTTTGATATTTACTCGGAGTTGAAAGGAGGTAGCGATGAATAAAAACAACATCTTGACCATTGTAAAGAAAGAGTTTGCACGATTTTTTGGCGACAAACGTTTGGTATTCACCACAGTGATAATGCCCGGACTACTCATATATGTTATATACACTTTTATGTTGGGCGGAATCCGCGACACTTTCGAAGCCGACAAAGACTATCGTGCCAAAGTGTATGTACAAAACATGCCCGAATCGGTGCAGCCTATGTTTGAAATGCTCGATATGGACATTACCAACGCTGACGATTTCGACATAGAAAGCGTAAAAACACTTATCGAGAAAAAGAAAGTGGAACTATTGGTAGTGTTTCCGGCGCAGTTTGACAGTGCCGTGGCCAACTACAATGTGACCGACACCACACAGGTGGCTCCAAACGTTCGTATTTATTCCAACGTTGCAAACATTGAGTCGGACAATGCCGAAGACTTTGTTAGAACGATGCTTACATCGTACGAAGAAACTATCTCCAACAAGTTCAACATCAATGCCTACACCGAAGAAACAGCAACCGAAAAGTTCGACCTGGCTACCGACGAGGACTTTATGGGTAAGATATTTTCGTCGATGTTGCCATTTATGTTGCTCATCTTTCTTTACTCGGGCTGTATGGCAGTGGCACCCGAATCTATTTCGGGCGAAAAAGAACGCGGTACCATAGCTACATTGCTTGTAACCCCGATGAGCCGCAGCCATTTGGCCTTCGGCAAAATCATAAGTCTTAGTTTTATAGCACTTATCAGCGGACTATCGAGCTTTTTGGGTGTAATGCTTTCGTTGCCCGAATTTATAGGTAGCGAGATAGAAGGTTTATCTACCAACATATACACCACTTCCGACTACTTGCTGATATTAGGAATAATACTTTCTACTGTGTTGGTTATGATTTCGCTGATATCCATCATTTCGGCCTACGCCAAAACAGTGAAAGAAGCCGCCACATTGGTGCTTCCGTTGATGATAGTTGTAATGATGGTAGGTTTGACGTCGATGATAGGAGGCGGCGAACCTCAAACAGCGTTGTCGTGGTACCTGATACCTATCTACAACAGTGTGCAAGCCATGACGGGCGTGTTCTCGTTCAACTACAGCCTTGCCAACGTGGGCGTTACCATTGTTGTTAATATCATTTATGCCGTAGCATTCTCGTATGTGTTGGCCAAAATGTTTAATAGCGAAAAGATTATGTTCTCGAAATAACCGAGGGGATACTATCCATCCGATACCACAAGCCGCAGCGGTTTGTGGTATTTTTTTTGTCGGTTGCGGTCGGTGTGTTTGCTGCTTGCAGCCTGCCTTCGGAAAGCATGGTTGCCGATGTGCCGAGATGGTGAACGTCGATGTTCGGAAATGCTGAACGTCGACGTTCGGAGATGGTGGGCTGCAAACGCCATTTGCGATCATCGCAAATGCCGTTTGCGAAGTGTGCAAATGCCGTTTGCGTATATCGCAGATGCCATTTGCACACCACCCTTTTCGAACAACGGCATCCTGGTGTTCCGAACATCGACCTCCATGTTTTCGGCACGTCGGCAGCCACCTTGTCGGCACACCGAAATTTGCCGTGCCGAAGCTCGAATACAACTGTTTGCCACTGCACTGCCTTGCAGCAAGGCCATCTGTTGTTTGCCGATAGGAAGAAAATATTTTTATTTTATGCGCTCAAAGCGTTCATTATTCAAATTATTTCGTAATTTTGCAAACCGAAAACATATTAAATATTGAAAGGAACAATGAAAAAAACATTCAAAATCTTAGCATTAGCAGTGGTATCGTGTGTACTGATGACTGCTTGTGGCAACAGCGAAAACGACGAAATAACAGATGTTGCAACCAAATTTTTGCTTGCCATCAATGTAGAATGCGACTTTGGAAAGGCAAAAGAATATGCTACACCACAGTCGTACGAGTTGTTGGACCAACTAAATATATTTTTCGGAGCCACCGAAGAAAATCCCGGCTTCATAGATATTGAGCATAAGAAGAGATTCGAAAATACTCAGGTAGATATACTGAAGATAGATATCGAAAACGACTCGATGGCTACTGTCAACTACGAAATAAAAGTGATAGGAAAAGACGGCAAGGTAGACAGCACTGCTTTGGACGGCGAGAATTCGAAAGGTTCGTTGCCATTGAGAAAGATAGACGGACAATGGCTTGTTCATCAACCAAAGGAAATGTCGGGTGGCGAAAACGTTACCTTTGGCAACATTGGCGAGGAAGATGAAGAACTGGAAGACGAAGTGTTGGAAGACGATACTGCCGACGAAGAAAAATAATTGCAACCATATTTTTTTTGTGTATACAATCAAAAAAGAAGAAGGAAGGAAACCGTGTTAGTTTCCTTCCTTTCTTTGTTTATGATATAGCTATCGTAACGTTGTCATCTCTTAGTTTATCGTCATCACCAGTCGCAGTCCGTAGTAGCTGTCGGCGTGTAGCGACGAGTCGTTTAGGCGGTATGCCGAGCGGCATGCCCTCGACGAGTAGTTCCAACACCCCCCTCTAAGCACTCTGCGGCTGCCTGTTTCGGGTCCGCGAGGGTTGTTTTGCGATTCGGGCTTGTACAGCGTGTACCAATCTCTGCACCATTCAAACAGGTTTCCACTCATATCGTATAGTCCCAATTCGTTGGGCATTTTTTCTTTCACGGGGTGAGGTTTGCCTTCGCTTACAAAATCGAACCACGCCACGTCTTCGGGGTTGTCGCTGCCGCTAAAACGGTATCCTTTCGAGTATAGTCCGCCTTTGCAGGCAAATTCCCATTCGGCTTCGGTGGGCAGCCTGAAAGTAAGTCCGGCGTCTTGTATTTCGGGTATCGAGTTTAGGGTTGCAGCAAACTTTTTGGCATCGATATAGCTTATGTTGTAGGCCGGCATGTTGTCGCCAATACCGTCTTGAGCGTTCCATTGTTTGTTGTCGGGCATTGGTGTATGTCCCATAACAGCTTTCCACAGAGCCTGTGTCACCAGTGTTTCTCCAATGTAGTAGTTGCCTACCGATACCGAATGTATGGGAGACTCCCAATCGAAAGCTTTCGAGTCGTAGTTAGATTCGTTTACATTGCTTTTTTGTGCCCCCATCATGAATGTTCCGCCTTCGATACATTTCATCAAGAATTTAACACCACCAATGATAAATTCTATCTCTTTAAGCGAATAGTCTGCAGGGATAACTTTCGAAATTTTTGCTGTTAGGTTCATAATCAATTAGGTTTTATGTTTTACAAAGTGTTATTAATTTCGCTATCGTTGTTGTATATCAAAACAAACTTTTGTGCACTACAGTTTTTGTTTTTTCGAACAATATTTATGTGCGTAAACCATCTGTTTTTGATGGTGCAAATGTACATTATTTATTTCAATTATGCAAGTACTTTGTGTGTTTAATTGATGAATTTTTATATAAAAGCTTTTGTATTAATGTTGTAAAGTGCATAATATTTTTGTTTTTTTTTGCTGTTTTTCTGCCTTTTTAGCATGTTTTTTGTTCTCTTTGGCTTGTCCGAATTCTTAACTGCCGATGTTTTCCAATGTTTTGCAAAATAACTTTTTTTATCAATGCTGAGTATTTATTTTGTATTTACTGTGTTTTTTTGTATCTTTGCATACTTTAGTAGTGTAGTACATTAAATGTAAAGTAAATGAAATTAGGCAAATATGTTGTTATGCTTGCTGTTGCTTGCCTTGTTATTTGTGTTGGTATCTTGCCGTCGAATGCACAAGACAGAAAACAGTTGGAAAAAGAGAAACAAAAAATTGAGAACGAGATTAAAAAGTTGAACAAAGACTTGTCTGCCACTCGTAAGGGTAAGACTTTGTCGAATTCGCAGCTTAAAACACTTAACAAGAAGATAAGCCAACGCGAAAAACTTATAAAGAATATAAACTCACAGCTTGGTGTTTTGGAGGGACAGATTGTTGCCACTACCGACAGTATAGCCCTGCTCAAAGGACAGATAGATACGCTGAAGGCGGAGTATGCCAGGATAGTTCAGGTATTGTACAAAGAGCGTTCGACGCTGAGCAGGATAAACTTGGTGTTGGACCCGTTGGGCTTCAACTCGTCGTATCTGCGTACCAAGTACTACAAGGAGTATAGTCGCTACCGCAGACATCAGGCACAGCTTATTCAAACACATCAAGCCGAGTTGGAAAATGTGTCGTATCAGTTGGTGGTGCAAAAGAGCAAACAGCAAAACTTGTTGTCGCAGGAACAACAAAACAAGAAAAAGTTAGACTCGGAGAAAGCTCTCAAACAGAAAACACTCAACGACTACAAGAAGAAAGAGCAACGTCTTACTTCGGAGTTGAAGAAGAAAGAGAAGCAGGCTAAGCAGTTGCAGGCACAGATACAGAAAATTATAAACGAAGAATTGGCCAAGAGCCGTAAGGCCGGCAAAACCAATACGCCTAAAGAGAACGCTGAAGAACAAGAACTATCCAAGGACTTCCTTGCCAACAAGGGACGCTTGCCGTGGCCTACAGCAAAATCGACAGTGATACGCGAATACGGACGTTACAAACATACGTCGGGCGGAGAAAATATGAACTATGGTATAGAACTGCTTACCGACAAGGGCGCTGTTGTTCGCTCGGTGTTTGATGGCAAGGTAACTCGTATAGCTACCGGCCCTAACGGCTACAAGATGGTATTTGTGAAACACGGCAACTACTTTACCGTATACACCAACTTGGAGAATGTGGCAGTGAAAGAAGGTGCCGAAGTAACCACAAAACAAAAGCTTGGAACAGTACACACAAATGCCGAAAATCGTGCCGAGTTTAACTTCCAAATATGGGGCGGTAAAGATGCACAGGTAGAGAGTCAGAACCCAAGATCGTGGTTGGCTAAATAGTTTGTTCAATTATATAAAGTATCGTTATGGCAGATGCATTACTTACAGTAGAAAACCTATCGAAGTCGTTTGGCGAGAAGATATTGTTCGAAAACATATCTTTCGGTATCAATGCGGGGCAGAAGACAGCCCTTATAGCTCGCAATGGTACAGGCAAAACGTCGTTGCTGAACATTCTGACCGGTACTGTGCTTGCCGACGAGGGCAGGGTGACGTTTCGTAACGATATTCGTATGGCTTACTTGCCGCAAAATCCGCTGATGAACGAGAATCAGACCGTGAGAGACTATGTTTTTGCATCGGAAAACAAGTATGTGCAAGCTGTGAATACCTACGAAAAAGCACTGCTAAACATTCAGCAACAACCATCGCAGCTACACGAAAAACAACTGCAAGACGCTATGAACATGATGGACACCTTGGGAGCATGGGACTATGAAAACCGTGTGAAAGAGGTGCTGACACGCTTGGAAGTAAGCGACCTGGACAAGACTATAAGTATGCTTAGCGGTGGCGAGCGAAAAAAGATAGCACTATCCAAAGTTCTTATCGACGATACAAACTTCCTGATTCTTGACGAGCCTACAAACCACTTAGACATTAAAATGATAGAGTGGCTCGAAGAGTTTTTGTCCAAGCAGAGTTTAAGTATCCTTATGGTTACCCACGACAGATATTTCTTGGATAATGTGTGCCACGACATAATAGAGATAGACAAAGGACGGCTTTACCACTACAAAGGTACATATAATTATTATGTAGAGAAGAAAGCCGAACGACAACAAATAGAACGTCTGGAGATAGAGAAGGCCAAAAACCTTTATCGTACCGAACTGGATTGGATGAGGCGTATGCCGTCGGCACGTGGAACAAAGGCCAGAGCAAGGATTGACGCGTTCTACGAACTGCAAGAAAAAGCGTTGCAACGTGTCGATGACAGAAAGCCATCTCTTTCGGTAAAGACCGAACGTATAGGTGGAAAGATATTGGAGATGTACAACGTGACCAAGAGTTATGAGGGTAAAACTCTTGTCGATGACTTTACATATACTTTCAAAAAAAGCGAGAAGATAGGTATAGTTGGGCAGAATGGTGTGGGTAAATCCACTTTCTTGAATATCCTTACACAAGCATTGAAGCCCGACACAGGTAATATTGTGGTAGGCCAAACCGTACAATTTGGGTACTACACACAGAACGGACTTAAAGAGAGCGACGACCGCCGAGTGATAGATATAATAAAGGATGTAGCCGAAGTTATTCATCTGGAAAACGGCAAAGAGATGACGGCAACGCAGTTTTTGCGTTACTTCGGTTTTGCCGATACCACACAGTACAACTACTATGGCAACCTAAGTGGGGGCGAACGACGTAGGTTGTATCTGCTTAAAGTGTTGATGGCAAACCCAAACTTCCTTATCCTCGACGAGCCTACAAACGACTTGGATATATATACTTTGGAGATATTGGAAGAGTTTTTGGAGAACTACAAAGGCTGCTTGATTATAGTTTCGCACGATCGTAGTTTTATGGACGACCTTGTCGACCATTTGTTTGTGTTTGAAGGCAACGGTAAAATACGCGACTATCACAGCAACTACACCGACTACATGAAGGCTAAAGAAGCCGAACAAAGGGTTGCCGTGTTGCAGAAAAGAGACGAGAAACCAAAGTACGAACGCTCTAAAACTACTGCCAAGCCTACTTACAAGCAAAAGCAAGAATACGAACAATTGACACAAGAACTTCAACAACTCGGCGACGAAAAGCAAGAGTTGGAAGCCCTTATCAATGGTGGAACAGAAACCGATTACGAGAAGTTGACGCAGTGGAGCAATAGAATAGGGGAGTTGAACGACTTGATAGACGAGAAAGAGTTGCGTTGGCTGGAACTGGACGAGATAATGGGATAGAAAGCAATATATTTGAAACACATTGAATAGAATAATTAAAATAAAGATACAAATACCATGAAAATAGTAGTAGTAGAACCTTTGGGAATAAAAACAGATACCTTTGAATGTTTGAAAGGCGAGTTTGAAGCCAAGGGACATTTGTTTGACTATTATACCACACGCGACGAAAACCCCGACGTGTTGGTTTCACGTATGGCCGATGCCGATATTGTGGTTATTTCCAACATAGCACTTTCGGCCGATACTTTAGCTCGTTGCCCGCAGTTGAAAATGCTTTCGGTAGCTTTTACAGGACTAGACCATATCGATTTGGACTACTGTAAGCAACACGGCATTGATGTATTTAATGCTTCGGGATATTCTACTGTTGCAGTTAGCGAGTTGGCCATTGGACTTATGCTTGATGTTTACCGACAAATTACCGTTATGGATTCCACTACTCGACAATTGGGTGGACGTGGCGCTTTTCTAGGTCGCGAACTACATGGAAAAACAGTAGGTGTGGTTGGTACCGGTGCGATAGGAATACAAACCATACGTTTGTTGTTGGCTTTCGGTTGTAAGGTGTTGGCATATAGTCGTACCGAACGTGCCGAAGTAAAAGACTTGGGAGTAGAGTATGTAAGTTTGGAAACTCTTATGAGTAGCTCTGACATTGTTACACTACATGTGCCTGCCACCAAGGAAACCAAACATTTGATAGATGCACAAAAGATATCGCTTATGAAACCAACTGCCATACTGATAAACACCGCTCGTGGTACTGTGGTAGACAACGATGCTTTGGCTGCCGCCCTTACCAATGGCAGCATAGCAGGTGCCGGTATCGATGTGTACGAAACCGAACCTCCTTTGCCGGCAACGCATGCTTTGTTGGCTGCTCCTAATGCTGTATTGCTTCCTCATATAGCTTATGCTACTCAAGAGGCTTTCGACATAAGAGCCGACATAGTGATGAATAACGTACGCCGTTGGATTGAAACAAAGAAATAATTGAATAATAACATTAAAACAAAATAAGATGAACAAAAAAAACATATTTAATTTAGGTATTGTCGCTATGGGAATGGCGGTAATGGTTGGTTGTGGTGGCACAACAAACGAGTATACATTGAAAGGACAATTGTCTGCCGAAACCTTTGACGGCAAAACAGTGTATGTAAGAAACATGGAAGATGGCACTATTATGGACTCGGCTGTTGTTGCCGACGGTGCTTTTGTGATGAAGGGTACTATAGACACTCCTGTCATAGTAAAACTAACAGTGAATGGCGACAACAATATGCGCTACTATACTGAATGTATTTTGGAAGGTGGCAAGATAACTGCCGACATTATTGACAGTCGTCTTGAAGGTACTTCGATGAACGAAGCATTGTCTGATATGTTGCATGTATGCGATACCGAAAAGAAAGCGATGGAAGATCTTTATGCAAAATATCGTCAAGCCGAAACAGAAGAAGTGCGTAAACAAGTAGAAATTGATTACGATAGCATTAATGCTATATACATCGAGAAGTATTCGAAAAACACTTCTGAGGTATATGCTGCCAACAAAGATAATGTATTGGGAGCTTTTGCCATGTATAATTGTTTGAGCCTTGCCAAAGAAAAAGGTATGAACGTAGCTCAAATGGATAGCATACTTAACGGTGCTTCGGAAATAGTGTTGAATTATGGTCCTACTCAAAAGATAATAAAAGAAGTTCAAAACTTGGAAAAAACATCGGTGGGTCAACGTTACATAGATGTTGATTTGCTAATGGGCGAAAAACAAGAAGCTACCAAATTGAGCCAATACATAGATGGCAAAGTAGCGTTGATAGATTTTTGGGCTTCGTGGTGTGGTCCTTGCAGAAACGAAATTCCATTCATAGCAGAAATGCACAAAAAGTACGAAAGCAAAGGCTTGGTGGTTATCGGACTAAACGTTTGGGACAAGCCGGAGGCACAACAAAAGCTTATAGCTGAAAAAGAAATGACTTGGTTGCAACTTGCCGATACTACAAGAATTGCTACCGAAGTTTATGGAGTAAGTGCTATTCCTCAGATAATGCTTATCGACAAAGATGGTACTATCGTGGCTCGCAACCTTAGAGGCGAAGCTATCGAAGAAGCTATATTGAAAGTTATCGAATAATGAGAAATAGATAAACAAGACATTGTAAAACACAGAGAGATACATTGCCGTTGCAGAAGGGTTGCACCAAAAGTGCAGCCCTTTTGTTTTGGGTATATATTGCCCGGTGGTTTGTGGCAGTTTGTCTTTACGTTTGGTGCATGGTCGTGTTTACGTTTGGTATATGGTGGTCTTTACGTTAGTTTGATGGTCATGTTTATGTTAGAGTAGAGGTCCGCTATCGCCGATAGGAGGGTTTGCTATCGCCGATAGGATGGCTCGCTATCGCCGATAGGAGAGTCTGCTATCGCCGATAGGAGACTATGAACATAACGTAAAGGCAAGGAGCTACCTAACGTAAAGGCAACCATACTTCTAGTGTAAATACATTTTTTGCAAAACGAGGCGACAACGAAAAGCAAAAAACAAGGAAAAATATACCGAACTTTGACCCACATAGTACTAAACCTACACCATCTGCAATGTGACATATAGATGCGGTGCAGACTTGGACGTAAGGGCGAAAATATGTAATGAATAGTGCGGTTGTGACAGGCAATAAAATATTTTTTCTTAAAAAACATATCTTTTTTTTGTTTATCCTAAAAAAAATGTATATTTGTAGGCGGTCAGTAAAAATGCAATATTGGCTAACTAATTGTTTTGTAATTATTAAAAAGAAAAATGTATGGAAAAACAAATCGTAATTTGCATGGGAAGTTCTTGTTTTGCAAGAGGAAATAAGAATTATGTCGAAGTAATTAAGCGTTATTTACAAGAACATAACTTGTCGAACAAAATAGTTTTCAAAGGTCAGTTGTGTAGCGACAATTGTAGCAAAGGACCTGTTATCCAAATAGGCGAAACCGAGTACTACGAGATAGACGAGGTGAAATTGAAACGCATATTGCACGAAAATTTTGCTGCAGAAAACTAGTGATAAATCATTTTTTTAAGTAAAACTGCTTTGTTATGTCAGACCAATTAGAACCATTATATACCGAGAAAAACAATTGCCAAGATTGTTATAAGTGTATAAAAGAATGTCCGGTAAAATCGATTAAATTTGAAAATACAAGTGCGTCGATACGTTATGAGTATTGTACTTACTGCGGTCACTGTCTTACTATATGTCCTGCAAACGCCAAAAAGGTACGCGACGACAGTCAGGAAATAATCACAGCTTTGCAAAACAAAGAGCAGGTTATAATATCGTTGGCACCTAGTTATATCTCGGAGTTCCCGTATGTGAGCGAAGAAGCGTTTGTGGCAGCTGCCAAAGAGATGGGCTTTTACGGAGTCAGCGAAACAGCATTGGGTGCCGAAAAAGTATCGCAAGCCACTAACGAATGGTTGCAATCGCAGCCAAATGGTGTGTATATATCGTCGTGTTGTACCGCTGCCGTACATTTTATCTGTAAATATTATCCCGAGAAAAAGCACTTGTTGGCACCTATCGATACACCGATGGTGGCTCATGGCAAAATGCTTAAAAAGCAATATCCAAACTGCAAAGTAGTGTTTGTAGGGCCATGTATTGCCAAGAAGAAAGAGAGCGATATGAACAACTCGGTTATAGATTATGCTCTTACATATAAAGAGTTTGTACAAATGATGGACTGGTTTGGTGTTGATTTCGACTTTACTTCGCCATCTGCCGACGACGTATTTATACCACAACGTGCAAACAAAGGCCGTCTGTTTCCTGTGGATGGCGGTATGATAGCAAACATGATGAGTACCGAAGAGGTAGCAAGCATTACAAACAATAATAGTCCGGTGTCGTATATGACTTTTTCGGGAGTGAAAAACATTCGCGAGATAATAGAAGATTCGGAAAGTTTGAATATATCGAAAAAGTTGTTCTTGGAGCTTATGATTTGTGAGGGAGGCTGTGTGAAAGGTCCTGGAACATTGACCGACAAGTCGGTGGCATCGAAACGTATAAAAGTGTTCTCGTCGTTGAAAAAAGACAAGACCACACCTACTATAGCAGAGAATTTGACTTTGTTTGAAGGTATCGACGTAGCCACTTCGTTCGATTCTATATCTCAACCTCCTGTGATAGAGTATCCCGAAGCTAAGATAGAAGAGGCGTTGCAGTCGGTAAACAAATTCTCGAAACAAGCCGAACTCAACTGTTCGGGTTGCGGTTACGACAATTGTCGCGAGTTTGCAAAAGCTCTTATCGACGGACGAGCCGAAAGTTCGATGTGTATATCCTTTATGCGTTCGGTGGCTTTCAGCAAAACAAATATATTGTTACGAAAAATTCCATACGGTGTTGTTATCGTCGACGAAAATATGCAGATTGTAGACTCTAACGAGAAATTTGTGAAAATTCTTGGCGAAGAAGCAATGTTTATACACGAGAATGTACCTAACCTTGTAGGTGCCGACGCTCGAAAACTTATACCATTCTCTTACTTGTTTGAAAAGGTGCTGAAAAATGGCAACGACCAATTGGAACAAGACGTAAGATACAACGACAAATACTTCAACGTGTCGGTGATGACGGTGCAAGCCGGAAAAACGGTGTGCGGTATAGTGCAAAACATGCACGAGCCTGAGGTAAGAAAAGATTTGGTTATAAATAGAACAAGAGAGGTGATACTGCAAAACCTTAAAGTAGTACAGCAAATAGCATTCCTTTTGGGCGAAAATGCTTCGTTTACCGAAACTATGTTGAATAGTATTGTAGAATCGCACGATGAAACCAAAAAATAGTTGTGGCTATGAGTGAAAAGAAAGAACGATTACAATTGCAATATTTCTTCGAAGTGGGGGTGTATAATGTAAACAAAAACGGAAAGTTTTGTTGCGGCGATACCTTCATGTCTAGAAAGCGGCAAGAGGAGAACCGCCTGGTGTGTGTACTCTCCGACGGTCTGGGAAGTGGTGTTCGTGCCAATATTCTCTCTACTATGACGGCTTCGATGGCACTGAACTTTTGCTTGTGCAACGAGCCCGTTGTGCGTACTGCCAATATTATAAAGAATACTTTGCCAATAGATTCGACACGAAACATAAGCTATTCCACCTTTACCATTGCCGATGTCGATGCTCTGACCGGTACGGGAAAGATAGTGGAATACGACAATCCGCCGTTTTTGCTTATACGCAACGGTAAGGTTGTGCAAGTGGAAAAAGAACTTCTTGATGTAGACTATACCTTTACCGACGAAGAACATCCACCTGTGGGAAATGTGTATTTGTCGCATATCGACTTCCAGCCCGAAGACCGCTTGATAATGTTTTCGGACGGAGTGGTACAGTCTGGTATGGGTATAAGTTCGGCTAATATGCCTTTTGGTTGGGGCGTAGATGGTATAGCAGCCTATGCAGAAAGAGTGATAGCTCAAAATCCTACAATATCGGCACAAGAATTGGCACACGATATTGTTACTCGTGCGGTATTCAACGATGGATACAAATCGAAGGACGACATAACATGTGGTATAGTATATATCCGTAGTCCGAGAAGATTGTTGTTGGTGTCGGGACCTCCGTTCGACGATAGCAAAGACAAATATTTGGGCAAGGTGGTAAAAGAGTTTACCGGAAAGAAAGTTATTTGCGGTGGTACCACATCGAAGATAATATCCAAACAGTTGAACGAGCCTATCGAAGTGCCACTGACAAACCTTTCGCCCGATATGCCGCCGGCATCTATAATGAAAGGTATCGATTTGATAACCGAAGGTATCCTTACATTGGGTAAGCTGAGCGAATTGCTGGAACGCAAAGGGGCATCGGACGTTAAAGGTAACAAGACTCCGGCTCATGAGATATTTAATCTGTTGATGCAAAGCGACTGTATATATTTCCTTATAGGAACAAAGATTAACGAGGCACACCAAGACCCATCGTTGCCGGTGGAATTGGAGATACGCCGAAACGTGATAAAGAGAATAGAAAAGCAGTTGACAGAGAAATTCTTAAAAGAAGTACATGTCGAGTTTTTATAGCCGACGATGGAAAAGATAAAATAAAGAAAGAACGAGAACACCAAAAGGCTGTTTTCGTTCTTTTGTATATATATGTATGAATACAAATCCATCAATTGTTTTTCTCGTATCTTGCAGCAGTGTTGCAATACTTCTCTACAAGTGGCAGGTAGCGTGGAATGGGTTTCTTCTCGCAGGCACTTCTGAAGGCTATTTTACGATAATATAAATCGAGGTCAGTATTTTCTTGGTCTTTAACTGCTGTAAGGCTCTTTTCTATCAGACGATATGTATATTCGTTGTCGTAGGTTATAAGCGCCGAGTATATATCTCTTAATGTGGACAATTTATTAATCCAATTTCCGTAATCGAAGTTTATAATATCTGTAAGTATAGGGATAAAATCAGAATCGGGCCATGCTTTTACAGACAATAATCCAATGTATAGTTTTGTGGATATTTCGTGGCAGGATAAAACACTGTCAGGAGTACAATTTACATAAGGATAGGACTGTAGGTAGTTTTTTACAAATGGTTTTAATTCATCTTTCCTATATCGGCACAATGCCGGCAGTGCGTAAATGTAGCCTTCCTGTATATACATCTCGTACAAACGATTGTAGTATTTGTCATCGAGAGGTAAATTGTTTAAAACGGCAAATTTATAACCTACATTATTTATATATGGAGTATATAGCAATATACTGTCTAATGTAATGCTGTCTTGTATAGAGAAGGTACGACGATAATCGCTCATCTTTGGAGTGTTGATAAAGTTGTAGTATAAATCGGGCTTGGTTTCTATAAGCTCTAGATTGCTACGAAACAGCGAGTCGTAATGTATGCTATCGCGATCTGACATATATAAGATAGGCAATGTTAAAATGGTTACATTGTAATCTGCAACAGATTGATATGGTACAATGACGCTACTTGATGTTAATTGAAAAGTAGCGGTGTCGGTCAATGAATTGTAAAGAATATCTTTGTATCTTGTATCGCCACGCATCAGTAATTCTTGAAATGAAAAAGCCCTGACAGCAGCATTGTGGTGAGTTTTTGCTAAAACAACAAACTCATCGTTGGTAGTTATTTGTTTAAATGTTTCTTGTAGAAGTATCTCTTCCGGAATATTGCACCACCTCTTATCACTTGGGTCAAATATACCTGTCAAACTATCTGCAATCATCAACACTTCGGGCTTTACGCCTTCTATCTGTTGGCTTTTGGCTGCTGTACAAGCTAGTAGTGTTGCTAATATTAATATGTATATCTGCTTCATAGTATATGGTGGTTTAGTTATTGCAATACTTTTCTACAAGAGGCAAGTAGTGTGGATTGGGGTTCTCTTCGTAGGCTTCTTTGAGTATCTTTTTGCGGTCGTTTATAAAATAATCAGATGGGAAATGTTCGTGCACTATGGTTTCAGTCAGGCTGTTTTCTATTGCACGATATGTTTCATCGTTATTATAGTTCATAAATGTTGTATATACACGTCGATATATCCAAATGTTGACAAAACAGTCGTCGTGAGACAGTTTTTGAATCTCGAATAGTAGTGGAAGAAAATCGGGGTCGGGCCATATAGCAGTAGCATCTATAGCTTCTAGTACTAATGGGAAAACATCATGATTAAGATGTCCATCGCTTTTGAAAAAATCAGGATACTGTGAAAGAGCTTTTATAACAAACTCTTTTACTTCGTCGGTACGATAGTGGCACAATGCCGTTAGGACATTTGTATAACCTTCTTTTGTGTACATATCTAACAAACGGTTGTAGTATTTTTCGCTGATAGGCAGATTATCCAAAATTTTAATGCGATGATATATGCCGTATATACCGGGTGTAAATATCAGCACACTGTCGAGTGTGAGGCTGTCTTGTATGGTGAAGATACGGCGGAAGTCGCTCATCTTTTTACCATTGATAAACCTATAGTATTGTGGTGACTTTTGCTCTACAAGCTCCGGATTGTTGCGTAGCAATGTGTCGTAATATATGCTGTCGCGTTTACTCATGTAGCTTCTGGGATTACATAACTCATCTACAATATAGCTTGCAACAGACTTAGGGCTTACTATGTCTGCATGTCTAATTTGAAATCTCGCAGTGTCGGTTAGAGAATTATATAGTATTTCTTTGAAACGTATATCGCCACGGTCAACAAGGACTTTGAACGCAAAAGCTCTGACGGCTGCGTTGTGGTGATAGTTCTCTAATGCTACAAGCTCGTCGTTGGTGACTATTTGTTTTAGCTTTTCTTGGAGAGTCCATTCTTTAGGTACTCCTGCCCAACCATTGGTATTGTACATAGATATGCCTGTCAAGCTGTCTGCAATCATCAACACTTCGGGCTTTACGCCTTCTATCTGTTGGCTTTTGGCTGTTATGCTACTAAATAGTGTTGCTAATATTAATATGTATATCTGCTTCATAGTATATGGTGTTTTAGTCATTGCAATACTTTTCTACAAGTGGCAAGTAGCGAGGATTGGGGTTCTTTTGGTAGGCTTCTTTGAGTATCTTTTTGCGGTCGTTTATAAAATAATCAGATGGGAAATGTTCGTGCACTATGGTTTCAGTCAGGCTGTTTTCTATTGCACTATATGTTTCATCATTATCATAGTTTATAAAACTTGTATATACACGTTGATATATCCAATAGTTGATTAAACAGTCGTCGTAAGACAGTTTTTGAATCTCGAATAGTAGTGGAAGGAAATCGGGGTCGGGCCATATAGCAGTAGCTTCTATAGCTTCTAGTACTAATGGGTAAACATCATGATTAAGATGTCCATCGCTTTTGAA
The DNA here is from genome assembly GCA_017561155.1 of Bacteroidales bacterium. Classification (GTDB taxonomy): domain Bacteria; phylum Bacteroidota; class Bacteroidia; order Bacteroidales; family P3; genus HGM05376. The sequence continues at coordinate 26,398 of JAFZDP010000006.1, forward strand.
AAAATCAGGATACTGTGAAAGAGCTTTTATAACAAACTCTTTTACTTCGTCGGTACGATAGTGGCACAATGCCGATAAAACAGTTGCATTATCTTCTTTAGTGTACATCTCTAACAAACGGTTGTAGTATTTTTCGCTGATAGGCAGATTATCCAAAATTTCATATTTATGGTATATGCTGTATGTTCCGGGTGTAAATATCAGCATGCTGTCGAGTGTGAGGCTGTCTTGTATGGTGAAGATGCGACGGAAATTGTTCATTTTTTTACCATTGATGAAACTATAGTACTGTGGCGACTTTTGCTCTACAAGCTCCAGATTGTTGCGTAGCAATGTGTCGTAATATATGCTGTCGTCTTTGCTCATATAGATTCTATGATTACATAACTCATCTACAATATGGCTTGCAACAGACTCCATACTTAGTATGTCGGCACGTCTAATTTCAAATCTCGCAGTGTCGGTTAGAGAATTATATAGTATTTCTTTGAAACGTATATCGCCACGGTCAACAAGGACTTTAAACGCAAAAGCTCTGACGGCTGCGTTGTGGTGATAGTTCTCTAATGCTACAAGCTCGTCGTTGGTGGCTATTTGTTTTAGCTTTTCTTGAAGTGTCCATTCTTTAGGTATGCCTGCCCAACCATCGGTGTTGTGCATAGATATACCTGTCAAACTGTCGGCAATCCTTAGTACTTCGGGCTTTACGCCTTCTATCTGTTGGCTTTTGGCAACCGTACAGCCAAAAAGTGTTGCTAATATTAATATGTATATCCGTTTCATAGTATATGATCGGTTTTATGATAAAAAACGATGCAAAGATACACATTTATTTTTAATTATCTGATGTTATAATAAAAATATTTCTACTTTTGAAAATGAGCTATTTCTTTGTGGTGTCAATATATAATATAAAAAAAAGAACCACACTCTCTTATTTAGAATGTGGTTCTTTGGTAATATGTTTATTTAGGTTGTGTTAGAACTTACCCAATAGTTTAAACATATTGGTTTTGTATGCTTCTACACCCGGTTGGTCGAATGGGTTTACGTCTAATACATATCCACTTATTCCGCACGAGTATTCCATCATATATAATAGTTCGCCTATTGTTTCTTCGTTTATGCAGTTCATCTCTAAACGTATCACCGGCACTCCGCCGTCAACATGTGCACATGCTGTACCTTCTTCGGCGCAATGGTTTATAGTAGTTAGTGTTTTTTGTTGCAAGTAGTTTAGTCCGTCAAGGTTTGCTTCATCGAATGGAATATTAACGTTGGTGGCAGAATTGTTTACGCTAAGCACTGTTTCGAACATAATTCTTTCGCCATCTTGTACATACTGTCCCATCGAGTGTAGGTCTGTGGTATATGTCACGCTGTGTGGTAGTATACCTTTGTGTTCTTTACCTTCGCTTTCTCCAAATAGTTGCTTCCACCATTCGCTTATATATCTCATGGCTGGTATGTAGGTAACCATCATCTCTATTTTTTTACCCTTACGATAAAGAATGTTTCGTATGGCAGTATACAATGCAGCAGGGTTATCGGTTATAGAAATTTCTTGTGTAACGATGCTTTGCATATCTCTGGCACCTTGTATAAGTTTAGCTATATCGCCACCCGATACTGCTATTGGTAGCAATCCTACAGGAGTAAACACAGAATAGCGTCCTCCTACATTGTCGGGAATTACGTATGTGGTGTAGCCTTCTTGTTTGGCTATGTTGTGTAGTGCACCTTTACTGCCATCGGTTATGGCAATAATCCTACTGCGAGCTTCTTCTTTACCATATTTCTTTTCTATATGACTTTTAAGTATTCTAAATGCTACGGCAGGCTCTGTAGTTGTTCCCGATTTAGAAATCACTGTCATTGCATAGTCAAACTTATCCAATATGCTTAATAGCTGAGAGTAGTAGTCTTCGCTTAGTGTGTGTCCTGCGTATACAATGTATGGACGCTTTCTGTTTGGGTCTAGCACTGCTAGTTCGTTTTGCAACGATTCTATCACAGCTCTTGCACCCAAATAGCTTCCTCCAATGCCTATAACTACATATATTTGTGCTTTTGCAGCTATAGCGTCGGCATCTTGTTGTATCTTATTTATAAGTTCATCGTCTATTTCTGTAGGTAAGTTTACCCAACCTAAAAAGTCGTTGCCACGACCTGTTGCGGTATTCAACACCTTTTGTGCTTTCGCTATTTCGGGTGCTATTTCGTTTATTTCTTGTGTCGAAACAAACTTTTCAAGATATCTTGTGTCTATTTTTATCATGATACTATATGTATATATATTATTGTTATCTTATTTTTCAAAGGCATTGCAAATGGCTTGCAACGCTTGTTTAAGTGTCTCTTTTGGGCAGCCTACGTTAAGTCTGAAACAACACTTGTAGTCGTCGCCGCCAAAGTCGGTGCCATCGTTTAGTGCTACTTTGGCATTGTTTATAAGTAGATCTTTAACTTGGCTGTGTGGTAGGTTGTAGTCGCTAAAGTCCAACCATACAAGGAACGAAGCCTGTGGCATTATGAATTTTACTTTGGGCATATTTTCTTGTAGAAAGTCGGCCATGTATTGCAAATTGTTTCGCAAATATGGTTTTAGTTTGTTTTCAAGCCAGTCTTCGCCTTGAGGGCTGAATGCAGCTTGTGCACCTATGTAGGCAAACACGTTTCCGTTGGCCAACTCGTAGCCGTCTATATAGTTAAAGAATGTATTTCGTAGTTCGTCGTTTGGAATATAAGCCACACTCGATGCCAATCCGGGAATATTGAATGTTTTGCTAGGAGCAACAAATGTTATAGAAATATCCTTTGCTGTTTCCGACACAGTCGAAAACGATATGTTTCGTTGTCCTTGTTCCAATACAAGGTCGGCATGTATTTCGTCGCTGATAAGTATGCAGTTGTTTGCTTTGCAAAGGTTGGCAATTTTTTCAAGTTCTTCTTTGCTCCATATAGTGCCACCGGGGTTGTGAGGATTTGAAAGTATCATCATTTTACAACCTTTTATCTTTTCTTCCAAGTCGGCAAAGTCTATATTGAACTTGCCATTGTCTATATATAGTTTAGACGTAACTAATGTACGTTTGCCATTTAGCGGCAAATGAATGAATGGAGGATATACCGGAGTGGTTATAATTACTTTGTCGCCCACTTGAGTAAATGCTTGCAAGGCAAAGGCTATTCCTGCCACTATGCCGGGAATGTAATGAAGCTCGTGTTTTTGTGCAGTGATGTTGTATCTCTTGTCAAGCCAATCCACAATAGCATTGAAGTATTGTTTTCCACCGTATGTATATCCAAACACATGGTGGTTGCAACGTTCCTTTATTGCGTCGACTATAAATGACGGCGTAGGCAAATCCATATCTGCTACCCACATAGGTAACAAATCGTTGGTGCCAAAGTCGCGGTTCATCATATCATGCTTCACACACGATGTTCCTTTACGTATTATTATATTGTCAAAGCTTTGGTTCATTCTAAATGTGTCTTATTGTTTTCTATTACTTATAAAGCACTTCTTGTGTATGGTGCAAGCGAAATGTCGGCAAAATCTTTGTTCAAGTATTTAAAGTATCCTGCTATTCCCACCATAGCGGCATTGTCTGTACAAAATTGGAATTGAGGTACAAAAACATCCCATTTATATTTGGTTCCCATTTCGCATAGTTGTTGTCGTAGATACGAGTTAGCACTCACACCACCTGCTATTGCTACTTGTGTAACACCGGTGTCGGCCATAGCCTTCTTTAGTTTTTTTAGCAAAAAGGATACTATACAATGTTGTATCGACGCACAAAGGTCGTTTATGTTTTCTTGTATAAAGTTAGGGTTTTCTTTTAAGTGATCTCTCAAAAAGTACAAGAACGAAGTTTTGATACCGCTAAAACTATAGTCGTAGTCTTTTATGTTTGGTGTTGCAAATTTGAATTTCATAGGGTCTCCCTCTTTAGCCAATCTGTCTATGACCGGACCTCCGGGGTATCCCAAATCCATTATCTTGGCAGCTTTGTCTATAGCTTCGCCGGCAGCATCGTCGATGGTGTTGCCTATTATTTCCATGTCGAAGTAGCTGCGGAGTAGTATTATCTGAGTGTGTCCGCCCGATACCAATAGGCATATAAATGGAAACTTTGGTACAACGCTTTCGTCAGAACTCTTAATGAAGTGCGAAAGCACATGTGCTTGCAAGTGGTTAACTTCTATAAGTGGAATGTTCAATGCTTGGGAAAAACTTTTGGCAAAAGAAACTCCCACTAATAGGCTTCCAAGCAGTCCCGGACCACGAGTGAAAGCTATGGCATTGATATCTTTTTTGCTAATGCCTGCATTTTTTATTGCAGCATCTACCACAGGGATAATATTTTGTTGGTGTGCACGCGATGCCAATTCAGGCACCACACCGCCATATTGTTCGTGTACTTTTTGGCTTGCTATTACGTTGGATAGTATTCTATCGTTCTGAAGTACTGCGGCTGATGTGTCGTCGCAGCTCGATTCTATTGCGAGTATTATCGACATATATATTTAATATCTTTATATTTCTATTACGGACTTAAAAACGTTATAACCCTCATAAAATTGTATGATTTAAACATATATGGCAAAAATATTTCTTCTGTGGCACAATGGTAGGACATAAGAGTGTTATGGCTATTGCGTTTTATGTGTTTGTTGTGGGAAAAGGGTAGGGGAATAGCTTATGCGAACACAAAAAAAAAGAACCAAACAATTTGTTGATGTTCGGTTCTTTTTGCTTATATGTTTGTGTGATAGTTTTAGAACGAGAATCGAGCCGTCAAACCACCTTTGGTAGTAGAGTTGGGGTAAGAGTTGGATATATACGGAGTATTTATATTGCTTTCGATAAATGCTCGTATAGTAAGGTTTTGTGTAAGCGAGTATTCGGCAGATATACCTATAGTCCACACTTCGCTACCCGACGATACTTGACTTACGTTTTGGTCTACTTGTCGAAGCATAGTTTTGTTTATGTTTCTTGTAATGTCGGCTCGTAGCACTACATCGCTCTTAAGGTTTATAGTACGTTCGGCAGTTTTTATCGAGAACCTAACGTCTTTGAAGCGGTAGCCCAAACCAAGCACTATAGCATCGCGAGTAGTTTCGGTAAGTTGGTTGTTGGCAAAACTCATCGATAGGGTTCTGTTTTTACGTATCTCGAAGTTTGCCTGTATGTTGTTCACCATCGACATGTCTAACTTTATCAAAGGCGAAAACTGTTCGGTTAACTGTACCTGTTCTATAGTTTCTTTAGGGATAAAGTTACCACTAATGTCGTTAAGAATAGTCTCTATTCCGTAGTCGTAGTTGGCAACATTGGCTATACGGGCATCTGTGTAGAAGTTGCCTATTGTATATGTCGACGAGTAGCGGTGCGACAAAGCAATGTTTACAAACCACTTCTGCAAGTATTTGATTTTGCTTAATCCGTTGTAGGATATATTCCAGTTTGGCAATGGGAATTTAAAGAATGGCGACAGTTTTACATCTGAAGCGTTCTTGCCAGTGTATGTTGCCAAGAATGCCGATAGCAATACTTGTTGCGAGCTGGAGCTATAACCGTATGGGAAATAAGCATGAGCCATGGTGTCGTATACCATTTCGGTAGACAACGGATTGGTGCTGGCATAGCGTTGTGCCAATATGTTGCGGTTTTCTATAAAGGTTGCAAATAACTCTTCACTATCGGTAAATGCAGTCGAAAACATCCATACTGTCGAGGTGTAGTTACCATTTGTAGTAGGTGTTATAGGGCCGTCCATATATCCCAAATCGTAGTCGTATTTGTAGTAGTAGCTAGAGTTTGTAGCTTGGTTTTGTGCAAAAGTAAGGTCTATTTTCATATTCCTTATAGGTTCCAACGATGCTTGGATGGCAAGTATCGAATTGGTCTTTTGTTCGTGAGGGGTATTCATCAGCGAGTCTTTAGACAAATAGTCATTGTTCAACAAAAAGTCTATTACGTCGGCTTGACTACCCAACACAAATCCCAAACCGGGAGCCCATAGGTTGTTGTTGTCCATACCCAAAATAGATGCCTCCGGCATAAAACCGGGAATAAGAGTACCTGCCGAATTGGTGTATTGTATGCTTGCAGTTTTCAATCCTGTAGCCAAACGTATACCAAAATATCCGGCTTCGCGCATTATCTTTTTGAATGCACTTTCTTCTGTCGAGTCTGTCTTGTCGTCTTTTTCTTTTGGTTTTATGTTCTTGTTAAGGTCTTTGCCTAGTTTGTCGTCGCGTTTGTTGTTTCTCGACTTATCTTGATTGGGTTTAGGTTGTTCGTAGGCTTTCTTTATCCATTTGAAGCGTTTGTAGAAAGTTTCCATCATTACATCTCCACGAGCAGTGAAGGTGTTGGAGTTTTCGATAACGCTACCCATGCGGGCCAATGCCGCTGTAGTACCCAAGTATGTGTACTGTGTGCGGTAGGATATAGGCATGCGAACAAAATCCAAGTATGGCAATTTGTTGATAGGTATGTCCCAGTTACCACTTATGGTTTGGGTAAAGTTTTGCATAGTACCCATACTACCTATGCTTTCCCAAATAGAGTCGCGTGCTGTACGAGTGTCTATTTTTCCTATCGGTTCGTCGATGCGTGCATTTGCATTTGCATCGTATGTAAAGCGTAGGTTCTTGGTAAGGTCGTACTGTATATTGTATATTCTATCCCAAGTAAACTGTTTGTAGAATGTAGGTTTCAGTATTATGTTTCCCGAACTTTTGTTTCTTAGTTTGGTTTCTTCAAAGTTGCGGAACATTTCTGTGCGGAACATTACATTCTTAACTTGGTAGTATAGATTCAAGTCTTTGATGATTTTCCAGTTTTTGTGTTGGAACATCTTTACTTTATCGAATGGTTTCCATGCTTTGGGCGTGGTTGAGAAAGTGTACCCAAATCCACCTCTATGTTGCGACTTGTTGTAGTATTCTATGTCTATATCTTGCGATTTCTCCGACGAATAGGCATACGAAAAGTTGAAGTTTTCTATGTCGTAGAAGTGTTTTTTATTGCTGTCTTTTCCTTTGGATATACGTTCTTTACGTACGTTCATAAAGTTAATGTTTGTTCTCGATAGTCTTTCTTGTGTCATAGATTTTATCGAGTCGCGTTGCTCTTTTGTCGCGTACGTATTTATATCGTTGTATAGTAGCACATCGGGGTCTAGAGGATTGTATTCCGGACTGCCTATTTGGTTTGAATAGTCTACATGCATAGGTACTCTGATACCCCACTTTTCGGGGAAGAACTTACCTAGTTCCATATTCAATGCCACTTCGAAATCGGTACGGTTAACATTGTCTAGGTCGGCGAAACTTTGGCTTAAAGCACCAAATCCCGACGAGGTGTAAGCACCATATACCGAAAGGTCACCAATATCGGCAAGGTTTGTGCGTGCCAATGCTGTTGCTGCCCAACCTCCTTTGCTTGAATAGTCGGACAGGCGTAGTTCGTTTATCCATACAATAACGGATTTTGGCAACATATCGTTACCATCCATCAGCGATTCTTTTTTAGGATTGCGAACCCCTACCATTATCACTCTTACACTACCTATGTTAGGTGTTCCAAGTACACTATATTTTCTGTTACCATGATGTTCGGAGTATAGCATAGAGTTTGTAAAGTCGGCATCACCCGAGCGTATGGCCTTGTTTCTGTTTTCTTTTACCTGTACTAGTTGTTCCAAGTCAATGACAACGTTGTTGTCTTCCGGCCATATAGCATAAAGGTCGGAAGAACTTGTTCCCCACGGGGTAAGTTTAAGTGGCACTTCGTATTCGTAGTAGTTGTTTGTAAAGTCGGTACCTATACGTACAAACAAAGATAGGTCGTCGTCGTTAAGATTGTCGGTGTTGAACATCTTTTCGGCGTGTACAAACATCTTCAGATTCTTGAAATATCTGAAATCGTAGTCTGTGTTTTTGTATATTGCACGAGCGTCGCCCGAAGCCAAATTTTGTACACTCATCTGTATAGACTGTTCGTTTAGTTGGTACGACGATGTGGTGCTGTACCAGCTTTCGCGTTCAATTCCCGGAGGCAAAGCATACGGTACAGGCTCTCTCGAACCATTTTCTTCTATGTTTACAGTCGATAGGGTAAGGTTTGTATTTTCTACAACACCGGTTGGATAGTCGCCGGGTTGTAATAAGTCTTCGTCGTATTTACGCCAAGTGCCGTATACCAATTCCAATGTTGCAAAACGTAGAATGATAGGTTGGTCGAAATCTTTCATAAACATACGTATAAAGCGTATGGATTGGAAACCTTCTATTTGTCCTACCTTACGTTCCGGATTTCTGATTGGTATTTTGAACTGATACCATTTGCATGTGGTTACTTCGCCGTTGGGCAGTTTTACGTTGTTTGCTACTTGTATGTCTGTAATATAGTTCTCGCCTATAACCATTTTTGCTGGGTCAAGGTCTATACTGTATTCGTAGTAGTTTTCGGCTTCGCTTAGGGTGTTGTCCCTGTTTATATCTTCAACGTTAGGGTTGCTCGAAGCTGCTGTTGTGTAGCCTTCGGTATTGTCGGCCGATACGGGCGAATTGCCTTCGGGGTTGTTAAAGTATTTGTAACGATCGTTTATCTTTACATCATTATTATCCCAATTTGTGCTGCGGAAATATGTGTAGTCGTCGTTCGATGGGTCGGATATAGCTGCTTGGTATACCGGCGAATCGCTGCCATACAAGGCTTCTATGCTGGCAAGATAAGTAGAAAAGAATGTGTTTTCGTCGTCGGAATCCAAACCATCGTAACCGATGTCTTGGTATTTTCTCGACGATTCGTTGTTATCGAAAGCGTTTACCAATGCCTGCAATGTTGGCACACGACCCCATATTGTAGTGTCTACGTTGCCTACCTCTTCGCTGGTAGGTAGTCCGTTTTCGTAACTTTTTCTACCATCTCTCAATATATCTTCCGATATATCTCCTAAGTTGAAATATAGTTTACCGCCTGTGTGGTTGGGGTTTTCGATAAAAGGGTCCATCACCCAGAACTCTATGGTTTCGATATTCTGAGTCTCGAAGTCGGTGTAGTCCAACTTTCTCATTATACCACCCCAACGCGAAGCCGGATTTTTAAGAGTACCATCTTCGTTTACTCCGGCACTGAATGCTGTAGGTGCCACATCATAGTTGTATGGTCCTTTTTCCGACGGATAGTATGCCAAGTTTAGTTCGTAGATATTGGTAGTTTGTCCTGCAGCAAGTTCCTTGTTTGGGAATACTTCTTGTTCGGTGATACGTCTGGCGTATGGCATCGACTTATCGTCGGTGGTAATGTTAGATGGCGAGTTGTTGCTATAGAAAATATCGTCGATTCTGTACCATGCCAATTTCGCTCTGTTGAATCCGTATGCCAAACCCGAACTTGGTTCTGTTTCGGGGAACATCGGCATAGACGATTTTATATCTTGTGGTGTACTGGCCAAATGCCAATAGCTTACACCCATAAGGTCTATACTGGATTTTGCTGCTTCAAAATCGTCGATATACGACACACCTTTTTCGTCGCCGGTATTGGCAATGCCCGGCAAAAAGTGTGCAAATTCGGCATTAAGTGTCAGTGTAGATGTTTCTTTGGTTTGAATACCGGGTAGCAAATCCACCAATTTGGTAATGAACGGAACTTCGTGTTCGTAGTTCAAATCCACTCCCCACATAGTGTTGGATATAGGTTCGTCGCCGAAGTTGTTTTTAGCAGTCAGTGGTTTTTGGCTTAGGTTCATAAGTGTTGCTCCAACGTTAAACTTAGGGTCAATCTCGTAGTTTAGGTGCATACCCAGCATTGTTTTAGTCATCATGCTGAAAGAGTTGCTTTCGCTTGATATGCTGATAGGTGTACCCGAGTTTAGGATACTTTCGTTTATAATTCTCACTTTACCCATCATATAGTCTACGGTGTAGTCTACATCTTCTATAAGAGGGATACCTCCGGCAGTAACTCTTACCGAACCTTTTGGAATATTGAAGCCCAACGATATTTCGCCACTCATAGCAGTAGTGTACGACCCTTCCAAATAGTATTTGTTTTGGTCAGGATATTGTTGTGCCATTGTTTTGGTAAGGGTATATAGCGAGTCAAAGCAATATTTATTTGCTGCCTCGTTGTCGCCCAAAAGTTCTCGTAAGTCTTTTCCGAATGGCTCTACATAAGGGAAATAAATTCTACCTGTAGATGACTGTATTATACCACCCGAAGAAGCGGCATTGTCCAACCAGTCGAACACTCCGTCGGGGTAAGGGTTTTGCTGTCCGTCTACGCGGTCCAACCCAAACAACTCTATAAGAGGAATGCCTTTTTTAGGACCATCGGTATAGTAGCCCGATGGCACTCCGCCTTCATCTCCTTCGTACAAGATGTTTAAGCGAAACTTCTCTTGGCTTATCTGTGTACTCTTTAAGAAGTAAACGTTTTTCATCATAAGTTTCCATAGCGGACCGCGAGTGTTCACTGTGGTACTTTTCAAAAGTTTTACTATAAGGGTGTTGGGTGCTACAACACCGTCGGTGGTAAGTTCCCCTACTTGGTATATTGTAGAGTCGCCTATCACTTGGTATTGGAATGCTACTGCAAGTACTTGGTCGGAGCTGAGAGGTTGGTTTAGCGATATAAATCCCAGGCGTGGGTTGAATGTGTATTCGCTTTCGCTAAGTTTGCGTGCACTCTCTATCTTTTCAAAGTCTTTTCCCGACGTCATATTCTTGCTTTGCATGTAGCTCGAAATATTGTTTATGCTTCTCACAGAGTTCTTGTCTACGACATCAAACATGTGGTTGGAACGGTAGTTGTCGGGCAAAGTGCTGTTGCCTTGAGGTATTATTCCATTAGATGGTTTTCTTTCGCCCAAGTCGGTAAGGGCTAATATATTTCTGTTTTCTGTTATGGCCGAACCTATATTGGTACGCCATACTTCTATTTTAAGAATGTTTATTTTAGAGTTTATAACCGGCAGTGTTGCCATTGCATTGTTGTAGTTGTCGTAGAAATATTGTGCAATAAAGAAGTGTCGGTTTTCTTCATATTGGTCGGCTTTGAATTCAAATTCTTCTGTTTGTGCACCTCCCTGCACCTGCATATTTTGCGACTCTGTTTCCTGGTTCGATACTACTGCATCTACAGTCAGCTTACCAAATTTTAGTCGGGTGCGGATACCAAACAAACTTTCGCTACCCTGTATCAGTTTGGTTTGTAGTGGCAACGAAACATCTCCGGCTTCCAACACTTGCAATATGTCGTCTTCTTTTCCTTCGTATTTTAGTTTTACTTTGTTTTCAAAGTCGAATACAGCTTGGGTGTTGTGGTTGATGTCAAAATCTATAATGTCGCCAATCTTGGCGTTAAGGTTCACTTGTATGTTTTCGGTAAAGTCGAAGTTGGTAACACTACGTTTGCTAATGTCTATACCGGGGTCTTCGCGTTTGTTGTTTACTATGGCAAAAGTAAGTTCGGCCGAACCGCTGGGTGTTATCTCTATCAGTGGCTTGCCTTGGTTTAGCAGTGCATCTAGTTTGTTGGTTACGTCGCTAAGTCCGGGTAGCAATTGGTTCAGTATGCTGCCGCCACCTTCTGTGGTCGGAACTGCTGTCTGTGTGCGTTGTTGCCAGTATTTCTGCATCAGTTGGTCCATTTGCCAATCCTGATACTCGTCAAAGGTAAGATACTTTCTCGAAATTATTACATCGCCGGCCTTTTGTATTATAAGATAGTCGTTGGTTTCGGGGTTGTATTCAACCTCGGTCGTTATGTTCGACGGCGATTTTAGGTGCAAAGGGCTGGAGGGTTCGCCTTCTTGGGGCAGGGGATAGTGTAAATTGGAATCCGGATTGTATAAAGGTTCGGGTTCCGACAAAGTATACAAACTACTACTACCACCTGTTTTATAAACATTGGCAGTGTAGCTGTTGGTGTGTACGATTGTCGATGCTATAGTTATTCCTATAAACGATGTTACTATAGCTATTGCAAATATCTTGAATAATCTGTTTTTTATATCTTTGTTACGCACTTAATACAAATTCTTTAGAGGAAACGAAGTCCGGTATATCTATCTTACCGAGTTCCCTTGTTAATACCTCATACTATTTTCCCATATAACCAAATCTTTAGTCCATATTCAATTGTGTGTATCATTATATCTTTGTTCTCCGTTACAGTACTTTAAGAGCTTGTTTTATCAAGTCTTCCACTGTCATGGTCGGATTGTCGGCTGCTATCTTGTCAAGCACTTTGCTTGCCTGCCCTTTAACAAAACCCAACATAACCAATGCAGATAACGCTTCTTCGGTGTTTTTATTGCTTTGTACCACTGTGTTTATTTGCAATTGTTCGTCTATGGTCAGCTTGTCGTGTAGTTCCAATACTATTCGTTGTGCCGTTTTGGGGCCTATGCCTTTTATGCTTTGTACCATTTTTACATTCTCGCTCACTATGGCATTGGTCAGCTCTTGTGTGTTCAAGGTAGATAGCATAACTCTTGCCGTAGATACTCCCACGCCATTCACGTTTATAAGATTGCGGAACAATGAACGTTCTTGTTCGTCGAAAAAGCCATATAGCAAATGTGCATCTTCTCTTACCACATAGTGTACCAATAGTTTGACTTCGGTCAAATCCTTTATTTGTGTATAGGTGTTTAGCGATATTTCTAATAAATATCCAATTCCGTTGTTGTCTATCACCACATACGATGGTGTGGCTTCTGCTATTTCGCCCGATATATAATTGTACATATTTGTCTGTTTTACTTTTGTTTGTGTTTCTACTTATCTCTTTCTTCTGTTGCTTCTACATATTCGTATGCCCCTATCGATGGTGGATTGTTTCGCAAAACGTTGTCCAAATCGTATGGTATTTCTATGTAGGCCGAATTTCCGGCATAAAGTGCTGCCGATTCTGCTGCCAAATGATAATTATTTGCCTTTGTATCTACAAATTTAGGGTCTTCGTTAGTCTTTGTATCTGTTTGTGTGCCAATGTTTGTTTGCTTGGTTCTTATTAAGCAGTTGTAGAATGCAGTGTTGATGTCTGTACCTTCGGCACAGTCGAAAAGCAATTCTTCTTCGGCCGAACCATAGATAATGCAGTTGTAAAACTCGGCAAAACTTATTGGTCTGAACTGTATGTTGCCATACAAATCGGTGTACCAGTTGTTAAATATCACACCGGGCGAACGTCGTGCCGAATAGCTCCAATAGTTGGCAAATGTCGAGTTGCTGAACTTGTATTTGCCCCCAAGTGTAAGTGCCAATGTTGCTGTTCCGCAGTTGCTTACCAATAGGTTGTCGCCTTCTATATGTGCCCCTTGTCCGTATATGCCGGCCAGCGACATATTTTGTACCATGCTGTTGGTAATGGTCAGAGTAGGGTTGTTGTTCACTACGGTGTCTACCAATATGCCTACTGTGCCATTTTGCAAAACGGCTCCGTTTATTACATTGTTTTTGCTGCCTGCAGACAGCCACAGCCCTTGCCACTGCCCGGGTAGGTTTTCGTAGTGCCCATCTTTCCGTAGTGAGGTGAATAGTACCGGATTTTGCAAACTGCCATCTACATTAAGTGTTCCACCGTCGTACACCCATAGCGTAGCACCATCGGCAAAGTATATTTCTGTGCCTTGCAATATTGTCAAAACGCTGTCTTCGTCTACTACAGCGTAGCCGAAAATTATGTGTGGTTTGGTGGCGTCCCATGGTTGGGAGCAGTCGATAACCGAATAGTTGTACACCACTTCGCCCGATGTCAGAGTGTTGGTAGGGGTGTGGTATATTGCATTGCGACCATAGGCTGTCAGTGCTAATGTCTTGGTGCTGTTGCCAAGCTCAAACACAATGCCGTCTTCTACCAAAAAAGGCGATGTGCTGCTGTTGGGGTTGATGTTTACCCTTACAAATATAAATGCACTGTCGTGAGAGGCTATAGTAAAATCTCTTATTACCAACGATGTGTCGCCATCTACATTTATTCTGAATCGGGAGTTGCCTCCTTCTTTGAGCGATACTTTGTCGAATTTTATGGGGCTGTTAGATGTGTTGTATACCTTTACTTGCTTGGTTGTAGAGCCCAGCGTGGTAAACACTGTGTCGAAACTTAGGGTGTCTACACTGAACTGCAATTCGTGTAGCGACTCTAAGTACTCATCTTCTTTTACACACGACGTTGTAGAGAATGTGCCCAAAAACAAACACACCACTACAAACGACATTACTGCTATTTTAAATATCTTTACTTTCAACTCTTGGTTCTCCTATCAAAAACTTTATCCGGCAATTGAATAAATAATGCGATAGGGAAACGAAAATAAAAGATTATTATTTTGTTGTGTATCAAAAAAAACTATACCGAACAATGTAGGCAAAGTTCTGTTTATGGTATGTTTGGGTTGGAAAGCCCTCAGAAGCATGAACGAACAACAATTATAAGGCAATAAATATGCAATGCAATGGCGGTGCAATGGTGTTGCAAAGATATCAAAGAAGAAAACCTAACGGTAAAAAAAAACGGAGTGTTTTGCAAGGATACAACTATTTTGGGAATAATGTCGGGGTATTAGACCAAAGTTTTTTTGCATACAAATCATAATATCTGAGTATAAGTGTTATAACTGAACGGTTTTACACTACCTATGTTGCATGCTCTGCCGAGCTATCTGAAAACTTCGTCGCACCTATTCAAAAACTTTATTTCACCTATTCAAAAACTTGCCTATGCATATCTGTAAACTTATTTTCATAGTTTGAAAATATACTTTCAAGTAATGAAAATATACTTTCAAAGTTTGAAAGTATTCTTTCATAGCGTGAAAATACTTTTTTGAATAAGTCTTGACGATTTTCTGAATAAGTATTACAAACTTTATATATAAGCGGCTTTAGTTTTTCGAACGACTGCTTTTTTCCGTTGCCATAGGTGGCAGTATAGTATTTGTGTCTCTACTATGCCGACAGTGTACATGAAAAAACGACCAAAGCATTACTTTGGTCGTTTTTTTGTAGGATATTGCGCATTATCACGTATTTACTCCTCTCTGCATTCGTAGCTTTTGTATCTGTTTCCTTCGTTGTCTACCAATGTGGTGACAGCTGTATTGCCGGCATTTTCTACGCAAGAGGTGCCTCCCACTGCTTTAAAACGAGTTTCCCATTCCCATATCGAGCCATCGGCGTTTTGCGAACGCGAAGTGCAAACACAAGTCTTGGCACACGAACTAAATAGTATCGCAACCAAAGCCATTGCCGATAAAATAGATATTCTTTTCATATTCTTCATTTTTATTATACATATAATATACTCTCCAAAAACGCTAAAAGATGGAAAATAGTATTTATCATCGGTGGTAAATATAATTTTATATACTATGCTTTTGCGTTGTGGAATTTTCATCTGTGTGGGGGTATATTATATCTATATAGATATATTAGAAATCATCCACCTATGTAACAAACACAATATTAAGTATTATCGCAATTTATACATAAATATATTAATGCTTGGCATGTGTACGCATTGCCAACATTATCGATTCGCCTACCAATGCAATATCCGCCAATATGTAATGACGTTTATCGCCAAACTTAACGGTATGTGCTGCCGTTTCTGCTGTTTTAAGTATATCTTTTCGTACTTCAAAATCGCCAAAGAAGGTAGAACTACCCGTTAAAAAAGCAGTGCCCGACGGACTTAACTCGAATAAAATGGGCCCGGCATCGATGTCTATCCCCATATAACATTTTCTGTCCCAATACTCTTTCAAGCCCGAAAGAAAACTATCTTTCCAAAATAAGACTTTTAGTTTTTCATACTGACTTTGTGCAAATTCTTCATCTATAAAAGTCAGGTAATAACAGTTCAAAGCAGAATAAGAACCTTTAATAGGGCTGCTTTTATACATTTCGCCATTTTCGTTTAGAAACGAAACCAATAGTCCTGTAGTGCTATCCAGCCACTCTTCTTTTGCTGTTGCAATCCATTTATCTACAGTAGAGCGGTACTTATTATCGTTCATATCGGCATACTTGTTCAGTGCCACAATGGCAACAAGCATATCAGGAACATAGATAGCTTCTCCGGGATATGTAGGCAAGTTTAAATTCCCACTATTAAGTATTCTTCTGTTCATACTCTCGCATAAGTCCGACAGCAAATCGTCGTATTTATCGCTGCCTCCAAGCTCTTTATATCCGCATATCATCCAAGCCAAATGACTCAAATATGATACATGACTATTATCTCCTCTCAAACTTTCCAAAGCGTCTTCATTCCATCGCATGGCATCGTAGTGGCGAATTTCTTTTGATATTACGATGTTTATGAGGGTGTCTATGTATAATATATTTTCTTCTTTCGTGTCGGGATATATATAGGAGAGGTTTACAAGAGCTGCCGACAACATCGAACAAGAATATAAAGCCCACTCTCCTTGAAACTGTTCACCTATTGATGAAGGCATTTCGGCAAGTACTTTTTGCGGAGATGTTACCAGTTTTTCTACCAAATAATTCTTTCGTTCGAGAATATCATCTGTTTCGGTTTGCAATGATTTGTGTTCTTGGCAAACATAAAAAACGCTAAAGAACTTCAGCACAACGATAAACAGTATTGCAACAGAATAGACAATTGTTTTGCCATACTTATTTGTTTTGCAGATACCTTTTATATATCTCTGTAAAAATCTACAGCCTATAGAACATGCTAAACCATATAGTGGCAGTAATATGTTAAACCACAATGATGCTTTCCAAGCATTGACAGAGCATGATAATGTTATGGATATTACTATATATATAATGTACGGCCAAACAACCCATTTGAAGCGTAGCTCTTTTGGACAGAATTTCCAATATACCACATACAAAGATGTATATAAAAATATAGATACAACAGCCTCCAAGCTATATTCATAATTCCACAAATACGGCATAATGAAATACAGAAATATTTGCAAAGCAGACCACTTGCATATTGTAAATGCAGCGGACAAAACTCTGTTTAAAACATCATCTTTCATTATCGATTTAGCCATAACTTTCTATTATCTGTCTTGTGTTTCTATATCCCACTCTAACCTAATAGACGAATAAATTTGCAAGTATTCTCCCAAATAAAACTATTATATCCTGATTGTTCTTTGTGTTACTCAGCCTAATATATAAACTATGGAATTACTGAATAACATATACAAAGTAACGAAAATTTCTTTATATACACAAATTATATAATACTTCCATTTTTGAAAAAGAAAGCCTAATCGTATAAAATGAAATAGGATATTGTACAAAAAGCATCGAATAATAATTGTTCCTTACAATATCATTATTGCACAATAGTAGCAATTCCGTTGCAACACTATTTCAATGACACTGCTACAGCGCTTATTCTCACATAAACGAGATTAGTTCTCTTGATAGAATGGGATGGGATTAAGGATAGAGTATAAAATATATTCAGTTTATCTTGTGTGTGTAAGATTAATTGTTTAATTTTGCAATTCAAAATTTCAAGTAAAATAGTTAATGGTGGGTTCTCTGTTTTGTTTGAAAATGTTAGAGAAATGAATTTAGAAAATAGATTGTTATTGAAAATGAAACAAGAAGAATATTATGAGCTGTCTGTCTCTTCGCTTACAGAAACTACAGGAACATTAATTAATGTTCATAGTTTTTTAAAATTACCTTATTATAAAGGATTAGACTACAATCCTACTCCAAATGAATTAATTATTGAAGAAGCTGTAATTGATGATAAAATATATAAAATTATTGCTATTGAGAAGTCTGCATTTTCACATTGTTTGAATTTAAAGACTTTGCGAATAGGTAAATCTGTTGAAAAAATCGAATGGAATATGTATCGATGCGATTCGTTGTCTAATATTTTTGTTGATAAAGAAAATAAAAATTTCTATGATATTGATGGCGTTCTATTTCATAAAAAAGAATTAATTGCATTTCCTCAAGGTAGAGCAGGAACATATATAATTCCTAATGGAATAAAAAAAATCGGGAAACATGCCTTTAAATCATGCAATATATCAAAAATAATTTTTCCAGAAACACTAGAAGAAATTGGTATTAATGCTTTCTATGGATGCAATAATATTAAAGAATTTCTCTTGCCAAAATCGATAAAAAAAATTCATCCAATTAAAAATCCTGGTCGAAAAGAGATACCCCAAAAATTTTATTTATATACAGATATAAATAAATCTAATCCTTTAACTATTACAGAAGTAATAAAAATGTTTTCGATATGATTATAGATACAATGTCAAAATATGAGGTAATGAAATATCTTCGAAAAGAATTTGACGAAGAAATATTACCTTATTACAATAAAAGAATATTACCTCGAATAAAACCAATATTACAACAACAAGGCAAAAGGGAGAAAAGAACAATTACTCTTGGTTGGGAGACAATAAAAAGTAAAAGTTTAAACACATTTAAAGTTTTAAAAAGAGGTGATAAAGATCAACATTTTCCATTGTTTGTAGCAGAATTTTGGTGGAATAACAAATTATGTTTCGCATATTTTGCTCCTGAATGTAGTGTTATTGTTTATCAATCTCATTGTTTACAGAGATATGCTGAACGCATTATTAAACAAAATATTGATGTAAAAGTAGTTTTTTACAATCATATTATAAAACAACAAGATTGTGCATATAGAATTGTTCTACCTACAAAAACGCATAAATATAGTCATTATTTTGGTGTTGCTAAAGCTTTATTTTTAGGCGACTTTGACGAAGAGCATTGCAAAGATAATTTTGTTTGGTTAAATACTTGTATTTCATATAATGATGCTAAATATTCTCAATATCAAATTATGAAATCTCTTAATGAATTGCAATGTTTTCGTGAAAATGAGAACTGTGATTTTTCAAATCCTATGAACAAAAAGTTTTTAGAAGAGTATTTGAAAAAGTACAGGAACGAAAAAAACAAGCTGGATGCAGTAAGCAAATTCTTAATTCAATACTACTTGCTTTTGCAGTTACATTTAAGTTTTAATTTTACATTTACAGAAGTATATAGGGAAGAAATTGATAGTAAATTAGATTATTTAAAATTTTTCCTATCAAAACTCGATATAGATATAAATTTACTTTCTCCTTTTAGTGGAATTTATAGAATTGCAGAAGAGGGGGAGATTGACTATATTGAATCACGATAATTAGAAATATCTAAAAAAACGTTGGATGAATTAATCTAAAGCGTATGTCTTACATTGAAAAAACTTTTCCACGCAACTTACACTTCAAAAGTGCCATACTCTAGACCTTAAAGTATGGCACTTTTATGTTGAAACCCGCAGGGTTTTGATGCCTAAGTGTGGTAGGTTTATAGTACAAATCAAATAAAAATCCGAGAGAAGATATTTTATTTATTGGGAAAAGATATGTGCGTAACGACCTTACGGCAATAGCGTAACGCCATAACGGCAGTAGCGTAACGCCGTAACGGCAATGGCGTAACGACCTTACGCCAACTTTTCTTCCCACATAAACGAGATTGTTTTCTCGATAATTTGAAATGGAGGTAAGGGAAAATAAGAAATATATTCCGTTTATCTTGTGTATATAAGATTAATTGTGTACTTTTGCAGATTGAAATTTCAAGTGAAGCAGTAAAGGTAGGTTCTCTGTTTTGCTTGAAAATAATGAATTTCCAGAACCTATAGGAAAAAAATCTAAACAATAATGAAACGAAGAATTCTATTTACCGCATTGGTGTCACTGCTTCTTATTGCTTCGTGTGGTGTAAAGAAGACTCATGATACAGCTCCTGAAAGACAAGGTTATGAAGAAAGGGAACTAGGTAACCTATATGGCGATGTTGATAGTGTAACAATTATCAAATATAAATTGACCGACAAATTCGGCGAGCTAGTAATAGATGGAATAATGAATGAAGATGTTTATAAATTCAATTTGCGAGGAGATGCCGCAGAGCACATTAGAAGATACAAATGCGACGGCTCGTTGAATTTTAAAAGGCTCTACAAATACGACTCGCAAGGTAATATGATTGAATGTATTAGCTACAATAACGACGGCTCGTTGAATAGTAAAAGTCTCCGCAAATACGACTCAAAAGGTAATATGATTGAGAGTGCTTACTACAACGGCGACGGCTCGTTGAGTTCGAAAGGACTCTACAAATACGACTCGCAAGGTAATGAGATTGAGGGAGCTAGATACGAGGGTAATGGTGCGTTGAGGAGTAAACTCCTCTACAAATACGACTCGCAAGGTAATAAGATTGAGTGGACTAGTTACAATGGCGACGGCTCGTTGGATTATAAATGGCTCAATAAGTACGACTCTCAAGGTAATGAGATTGAGAATGCTTGGTACGGGGGTAACGGTGCGTTGAGGAGTAAACTCCTCTACAAATACGACTCGCAAGGTAATAAGATTGAGAGTGCTTACTACAACGGCGACGGCTCGTTGAGGAGGAAACACCTCAGCAAATACGACTCGCAAGGTAATATGATTGAGAGCACTAGCTACAAGGGTGACGGCTCGCTAGATAGTAAAAGTCTCTACAAATACGACTCGCAAGGTAATGAGATTGAGCTTGCTGAGTACGACAGCAATGGCTCGTTGAGTTCGAAAGAACTCTACAAATACGACTCTCAAGGTAATATGATTGAGAAGGTTAAGTATGAGGGTGAAATAATGAAGCCTGTTTATAAGACAGAGCGAGTTATTGTTTATCGCAAATAAATCCAGCAAAATAATGTGCAACTTTCGGGTTTCACATTATTTTTTTACCAACTGAGTATCTTGTAATAAGAAAGTTTCCACGCAACTTACGTATCAAAACTCTCATACTTACGACCCAAAACTATGGCACTTTTGATTCAAAACTCCCATAGTTACGACCCGTAAACCGCATGGTTTTGCAGCGTAAGCGTGGGAGTTTTTATGCTATTTCCTAACTTCCCAATATCCACCTTTGTCTGCACCTACGCGTTCTATCAATCCTAGTTCTTTCAATCGTTCCAAATTATACTTTATACCATGTTCTGTAGCACTCTTGATATTTTCTGTAAGTTCTTTGCGCGAAGCTTGTGGATTTTTCTGCAAGTATTGCAGTATATCTCCTTGTATTTTAGTAAGTTTAACACCGGTTTTCTGGGTAGTTTTCTGGGTAGTTTTCTGGGTAGTTTTCTGGGTAGTTTTCTGGGTAGTTTTCTTATCTAAATCAATCTTTTTAAATTTGAAAATTGTCCATAATCCACTGCCATCATATTCTATTTTAGGTTCAGGACATCCTTCTTTTTTACATGCCAAAATCATTCTTTCAATACCTCTTCCCCATGCTTCTATTTCTCCTGCTCTAAAAAATACATTTGCAATATCAGGATTATATGGACGGCTACGATGTTTGCCTAGTAGGTTTTTGATAGTCCATTCATCTGGCAATGTTCCGCAATTCCATATTTCTAATTTATCATCATAAACTCCAATTTGGATAGGAGTTAGTGATTCGTAAGATTTATGAACAATTGCATTCAATAATGCTTCTCGTAGAGCTTCTAGTGGTATTGGCAATGTTTCAATGCGTTGTATCCCTTCGTAAGTAATCAGTGCTTTAAGATATTTGGTTGTAAGAAGATCTATTGTTGCTTTTACTTGATGAAAAAGATTGCCATGTATTTCGTCTTGATATATTAGATCGGCATCTTCTTTGAAATATCCAATTTTGATATATGCACCTGTAATAAATTTCTCAGGATCGTTATAAAATATCAATACTGCAGCTCTCTTTAGGGCATTATCTTCTGTAAGTCTCAATTTATCTAATAATCCTTTATTGTCATCTTGTAAGTCTGTTGGATCTATTCGACCACTTCGTTTTGCATACTTTCGAAATGTAATAATCGCTTCATTGTCTAGATCTTCCACTTTTATATGGGGTATCGTAACTCCATCCCAACTACGGCCTTGTCTTTTTAGCATAAACCGATCTAGTGCAATACCTTTTAATTCTTGATTTGTTGCACCACTACGCTGAAAATAATGTCCTCTATAATTAATAGGATATGGATAACTATTTATTACTATTTCAATATACTGCTTGTCTCCTTTTTCTTTCAAATTTACTTCAACCAAAATACCTAATAAATCTCTTACTTTATTTGGTATATCCTCCATTAGTTTTTTAGGATTCTCTACTCCACAAATATCACCATTATCAGATATTCCGACATAAAGCACACCTCCTTGTGCATTAGCAAAACCACATATCCATTTCAGGTAGTCATCTTGCCAACGTTCTTTGAATTCTACATTATTAGATTCTATTTTTATTAAGTCCATATTTCATTACTATATTCGATACACCAAATTATATATACACAAATATATTGATTTTAGGAAAGTTCTTTTATCTGTAAATAAAGTATTTATACATACTAAGAGAACCATATACTTACGTGCAAAGATAAGCATATTTTTCAAATAATGGTATCTATAATGGAAGTTTTTTTCTAACCACATCAAGTCGCATTTCTAAACTACGTGATTCAGCTTTTAAAACTACCATATATAGGGGTTGTAACTATGGCACTTACGCCTCAAAACTCCCATAGTTACGACCCGTAAACCGCATGGTTTTGCATCGTAAGTTGCATGGTTTTATTTTTAAGGTTGGGGATATAGGAAAATTGATGGTATATCATCGTTGTCGTCATACCCGGGTATAAATCCGTTGACAGTATACTGCCAAAAAGATGAAACCCGGGTTTTGTAAAAACATACTCCCAATTGATGGCAAAATTATATCACGAGGGAAATTTTACTACATCGGGAGGAAAATAAATTTACATCACGAGGAAATTTCACCTACATCGCGATAAAAAATAAGGGCAATCCCGTAGAGATTGCCCTTATATGTAAACAACTGATTATATGTTACTGTACAACTATTTCGTCGATAAACAACCACGACGGTTCGCCGGCACTTACGTGCCATTCGGGCATCTTACCGTAGTTTACGGCTCTTACTCGTACATAGCGTGCTTGAGCATGGCCGTTTACAACAAAGTTTGCTGTGGTTACATCTTGTTCCACGTAGGGGTGTTTGTTTTCGTATTCACCAAATGGAATGAAGTTTTCTCCATCGTTGCTCACTTCTACCACCATCTTTCTTGGATAGAATATCCATGGACGACATTCTTGCAAGAAGCCTGCAGATACTTTTCTTACAGGTTTGGTCTTCAAAAGGTCTATTGTTACATAGCAGTCGTCGCCCCAAAAACCTTGCCAACCTCCAAGACGATAGTTGCTGTTGCCTCTAAAGTTGTCTATCAACGACTCGTCTCCGCGATCGGAATATTGTGGTTGATAGTTGGTGTGGTAGGTAATCTTTTTGTCTTGCGAGTATTTTACCAAGTTGCATTCTGCCACTTTGCTATAGCCGTCGGCTTCGTTGTATGCCACTGCTTTTATCGAAGCATTGTTTTTAAGTAGCATAGGTTCGGTATATCTTGCCGACGCTGTAGTAGGCTCGCTGCCATCTGTAGTGTAGTAGATAGCGTTGTCTTTCTCGCTCGAAGTGCATTTTATTTCAAGCAAAATGGAATCTTTGAACACTTTCGACGATGTGGAGAAGTATGGTACTGTTGTAGCTTTGGCATCTATCTTGCTTGTCGGACAATCTTCTTTTGCCACACCAAACTCCATGTTAGGCTTGCTGCTCATGGTAAATTCTATGGTAGCACCGTCTTTGATGTCGTTGTAAGTAATGTAGGATTTGGTGTAGTCGTTGCCGTTAAGCTTTACAGATTTTATGTATTTGTTGTTGTCGCTTTGGTTTTTGGCTACTATAACTATATCTTTTCCATTTTCGAGATGTATGGTAGCTTTGTCGAACATTGGCGAGCCAAACACATATTGGTTGTCGCCGGGACATACTGGATAGAAACCTAAAGCACTCATTACATACCATGCACTCATCTGTCCGCAGTCTTCGTTACCGCAAAGTCCGTCGGGTTTAGAGGTATATAATGTTTGCATAATCTTTCTGGTAAGCTCTTGAGTTTTCCAAGGTTTACCCAAATAAGCATAAAGATAAGCAGCATGGTGGCTTGGCTCGTTACCGTGTGCATATTGTCCTACCATACCGGTAATATCCACTTGTTTGCGTCCACCCATATCCGACGAGGTGTTGAACAACGAATCCAAGAAACATTCCATCACATCGTTTCCACCTCTCATAGCTACGAATGTTTCAAAATCGTGTGGCACGTAAGTGCTGTATTGCCACGAGTTGCCTTCGGTAAAGTGGTTGTTTACTTCGGTTGGATCGAATGGTTCAAGGAATCCGCCGTTTATCTTGGCTCTCATAAATCCGTCTTCGTCCAATATGTTTTTCCAGTTTTGGCAACGTGTCATAAATTCGTTGTATACTGCAGTATCGCCAATTTCTTTTGCAAACATGGCTATACACCAATCGTCGTAGGCATATTCCAAAGTCTTGCTCACGCTTTCGTGTTCCATATCGCCGGGCACATAGCCGTATTTTCCATATTCCGGACGTCCCAACTTAGGCAGTTTTGCCGAATGCACCATAGCTTGAAGCATTTCTTGCTTGTCGTAGTTACATATACCTTTCATGTAAGCATCGAATATAACAGGTACAGAGTGGTAGCCTATCATACACCAAGTTTCGTAGGCCGAAAGTTCCCATACCGGTAGCACTCCCCCTTGTTTGTAGAAGGTCATGAACGAATAAAGGAAGTCTTCGGTACGTTTTTGGTCTATTATATTCATAAGAGGATGCAATGTGCGGTAGGTATCCCATAAAGAGAATACGGTGTAAACTTCTCTGCCATTGTCTACGGTATGTATTTCTTTGTCTTGCCCCAAGTATTTACCATCTATGTCGGTAAATGAATAAGGAGCAGTAAAAGAGTGATACATTGCAGTGTAGAAGTTCTTCTTAATTTCTTCGTTGTCGCTTTCTACTTCTATCTTTGAAAGTTCTTTGTTCCAACAGTTATAAGCATCGCTTTTCACCTTGTCGAAGTCGAAACCGTCTATTTCTTTTTGGTTATTGGCTGCACCTTCTTCGTTTACTGCCGATATTGCCACTTTAACAACTACTTGTTTCACACTGTCTGCAAAATATACAAGGGCTTTGCAGTTGTCGTCTGTTATTTGCTCTACTTCTGTAGTCAGGCTGTCGTTTGTGTAAAACTTAACACCTTCGATAGGCACAGATGTTTCTAACGAGAATGCTATGTGCTGTTCGGTGTTCCAAGCTGTAGACACTCTATATCCCGACAATGACTTACCATCATATTTAATTCCCGACGACAAAGTCTTGTCTCTGTGTTGCATATCCACCACAATACCTTTCTTGTCATCGGTGGGGAAGGTGTAACGATGCACACCTACATATTTGCCTGCAGTAAGTTCGGCTTTTATTCCGTTGTTCAACAATACGGAGTAGTAGCCCGGAGTAGCTGTTTCGTTTTTGTGCGAGAATGCTGCCGAATATTCGGTGTTCTTTACCGAACCGTCGCCTTCGAATGGCATTACAAGCACGTCGCCATAGTCGGAACAGCCTGTTCCGCTAAGGTGTGTATGTGTGAAACCATATACCACAGTGTCGGAATAGTGGTATCCAGAGCATCCGTCCCAACCATCCAAACGAGTGTCGGGGCTTAGCTGAACAGCACCGAAAGGCACTAATGCTCCCGGGAAAGTGTGTCCGTGGAAGTCTGTACCTACTAGTGGGTCGGCATATTCTACAGGTTGTTTGTTGGATTGGCAACCTGCTGCCAAAAGCAATATAAATGCTGCTAACGTCAAAAATATATTTTTATGAGTCATGTTTTATGTTTTATAAATGTAATCAAAAGGTTTTAAAACATATAACCTATCTTTATATATAGGTTGGAAACTTTTCCATTGTCGGCTTTGTTTAGAGGTGTTGCCCAATCTACCGACACTATAAAGTTTTCGTTCATTGCCACTTTCAATCCTACACCTACCGACATGTGAGGCTTGTAAATCAAACTCTCATCAAAGTCGAAGTAGTTGTCCAGTGTGTTTAAGTCGAACGAAGGGTCGTTTTCTTTTATATTGTTTTCTATAACGTCTTTGTCCAAAGAGTATGGTTGTAGCACCATTCCTGCATCGAACAATGGATTAATTCCTACATAGAAGTTTTCTTTTCCAATCTTAAACTTCCATAATTTCAGTCTTAATTCAACATTGGCAAAGGCAAAACCATCGGACAATATTCTGTTGCGAACAATACCACGCAACGAGTTGCCACCGCCCAACCCTTCGTATATAACACGTTGGATAAACAGAGTATTCATATAACTATTGATATAGAAAGGACTTTTTCCAAACATGTTTAGTTGTGTTCCCACTCTATAAGCAAACGATATATTCTCTGTTATTGGCAGGTAATGTCTAAAGTTGAAGTTAAACTTTAAGTTGTTGTATTCTTTCATATCGCCGAAAGCGGCTGTGTATGTAAGAAAAGCATCTGAATATATGCCGCGCGACGGGTTTTGTTGTTGGTTGCGAGTGTCGTATGTTAAGCCGCCTCTCAGATATGGGTGCCATCCGCCTCTGGCTTCGTTTGGGCTGATGATATCCCATAGCACATATTTTTCGTACAACGACTCTACGTCGGGCAATTGGTCTTCGGTATCTTTACCTTTGTTCAACATGTCCAAATCTACCTCGCCAACGTTGTATCCAAGTACGCCTGCTCCGTAGTTCAAATACCAACTATCCGTTACCGGCTTCTGCAAATCGACGGCAACTCTGAATAGGTCGCGTTTCATTTTGTAGAAAGCACGGCTTACATAATCGCTGCTTTTGTCGTCGGTCCATGCCGGATTGTAAACAGACTGATAGCCGTTGAAACCATAAAAGTCGGATAGTGCATCCGGTAGATATGTTACATCTACCGTCAAGCGGTGATTTGGAATAGCATACTTAGAATCGTAGAAGAAACGAAATACTCCATATTGTTTGGTTGTATACGACGCTTCAAGATACAACGAATGCAAATACTCAGGATATGTAGAACCATCGCCAAAGTAGTATATATTGGTCAGTGCACCGTACTGAAAACCGTAGTCGGCATCGTATGAAACGCTTGGCAACGCACCGAAAGTCCAACCTTTGCGTATATTCTTGGTTGCTGTCGTGTCTGAACTTTGTGCAACAAGTGTGCCAACACAACATGCACACAACAATATGCTAAGTAATGTTTTTCTCATATTCTTTTTGTTTACAAGTTTGGTAATATTACAGACATAAGTACTCCGAGATAAGTGCCCACAGCATATCCGATAAGTCCTATGACTATTCCGCTGATTAGTACTTTCTTGTTTCTCATGGCACCTACTACAGGTGGAATAAAAGGAGGAGAGCATAGCATACCCACTATTGCCACTGTAAACAAGTCGCCACTTACTTTGAACAAACGGCACAAAAGGAAGTGTATAAATATCGATAAGCATAGAACAACCAATACAAACCAGAATATATTGAATACGTCTTTGCTTATGCTTTGGATGTCGAACTGCGATGCTACTACAATGCTAAAGATTAGGATAAAGAACATACCCAATTCGAAGGTTTTTGGCAATTCGCGAACTTTTTGGTTGAACGACGCTAATATACCAAGTGTTGTTATGGTAAGAATAACTACAAGTTCGTTAAGGTTTCCTGTTATCAGTATCGACAAGCCTGCGCCTATTGCCATGAACAAAAAGGAAAGGCCAAGTCCTATAAGTGTTTTTGGAAATGTACTTTTTTGAAGCATACCCTTGTAGCTTTCAAAACTTCCGTTTTCTAAGTCGTTGCCATTTATTTCTATTGTGATGCTCTTGTCGGAGTATGGCAAGAACTTACGAAATATCCTAAATCCGCCGGCTATTAGAAATACTATAAACGGGAACGTTATCAGCATTTCGAAAGTAAGACTGGTGATAAGCAAGTTTGGGTCGATGTTTAATGCTTTGCCTATTGCAGCAAAGTTCATTGTACCTCCTGTGTATATACCTACCATCAATGCCGACAAGTCGGGTAA
Organism: Bacteroidales bacterium; assembly: GCA_017561155.1. Classification (GTDB taxonomy): domain Bacteria; phylum Bacteroidota; class Bacteroidia; order Bacteroidales; family P3; genus HGM05376. The sequence continues at coordinate 54,523 of JAFZDP010000006.1, forward strand.
ATCTTGTATTTTTGAACTTTTGAATACTAGGTAGGAAATGATTACAGATGCAACTATTGCTATCAAACCACAAATCAAAGCAGTGAATGTTTTTGGCAACGATTTGGTCCAAAGTTTGAAGTTGCAGTTGAAAAGCATTAAAGGAATAGCCAATGGTACTGTGATATTCATGAACCAGTCTTGGATAGTTCTCATTTCGATACTTTCAGCAGGAGTAGGGAATAGTCCACTCAATGCCATTACAATGCCTATAAAGTAGGCAAACAATACTGTTCCTATCTTTTGTACTATTACAAAGCGTTGGAACAATAGTATAATGATAACCGGGAAAAGTAAATAAATAAGTACTGCTGTTATCGTCATATAATAAGTATTAGTTAGTAAATAAAAACAAAAAAAAGTCCACTTCACTTATAACAATAGAAGTGGACTTTTTACAATTATGTATTATTAGTTTTCTTTGATGTTTGGCAATTCTAGGCCAAGACCTTTCTTAGCGTCTACTCTCTTCAAGATTATACCTATTATAAGAGCAGCAACACCTAGAGAAGCAAGCATTACAAGAGGTGCTGTATAGTCGTAAGAAACAGCGGCTTCTTGCGATGATATTACACCTGTCTTAACTTTTTCTACCAATTCAGGATTTGTTTTATCCAATACTTTACCTATAAGCATTGGGAACAACCATAAGCCTATGTTTTGTATCCAGAATATTAAAGCGTATGCCGAACCGATGATTTTTTCGTCAACCAATTTTGGTACACTTGGCCACAACGAAGCAGGTACCAACGAGAACGATGCACCTAATACAAGGATAGTAATGTAAGCTACTATAGTTCCTCCGATAGCACTACCTTTGAACATTGGAAGTATGAAAGCAAATGTCAAGTGGCAAGCTATCAATAATAATGAACCTATCATAAGCATAGAAGCTGCTTTACCTTTGCGGTCTACATAGCTACCTAGTATAGGAGTGATAGCTACTGCCAACAATGGGAATACTGCAAATATTGTTTCGGCAGTACCTCTCATATATCCCATTATACAGTATGTAATCAAAGCAACACCTGCTATGCACATGAACGATATTTTCAAAGATTTTTTCTTCATAAAGTTGCTTACGAAAGCAAATACAGCAACAACAAGCATGATAACATATTGTACAATAGTTACAGCATCGCCTGCCCAGAACGAACCTTGTTCAGGAAGTTGAAGTGTAAGATTACATTGCAACATGTTTACAGCGTATTTTTGGAATGGGAAAATAGCTGAGTAGTATAGTACGCAAAGCAATGCTACTAACCAAAATCCCATACTTGAAAGAATCTTTCCAAGGTCGCTTATTTTGAATGGATCGTCTTTTTCTTCTGCTTCGCCTGTTTGTGCATCTAGTTTTTTGTCCATAAAGAAGTAAACAACAAACATCATAAATGCAATACACAACAATATAACACCGAAAGCAACCGAACGAGATACGTCTACGCTTCCGCCTAGTTTTGCGAAGAAAGGAGAGAATATCATACATGTAGCAACACCTAAACGAGCCAATGCCATTTCAGAACCCATTGCCATTGCTGTTTCGCGGCCTTTGAACCATTTTACTATACCACGAGATACTGTGATACCTGCCATTTCAACACCACATCCGAATACCATGAATCCGATGGCTGCAACTTTAGCAGATGCTGGCATACCTTCGTAGAAAGGAGACACTCCCAACTCGTCAAAACCAGGTATATAATTTAAGTGGTTTGTAAACCAAACATCCCAAGAACTGCCTTGGAACAAGTCGGTAACTGCATACCATTTGATAGCAGCTCCCACTAGCATTACAGCACCTGATAATAGAGCGGTAAAGCGTACGCCCATTTTATCCAAAATGATACCTGCAAAGATTAAAAAGAAAACAAATACGTTCAAGAATGTTTCTGAGCCTTGCATTGTACCGAATGCAGTAGAGTCCCAGCCTCTTTCTGATTCCATTAAATCTTTGATTGGTGATAAGATGTCCATAAAGATATATGAACAAAACATGGCCAAAGCCAACAACAGTAGGGCTATCCATCTAATAGCAGCACTGTCTCTTAATGTAGCTATTTTTTCTGTCATCTTTTATTTATTTTTAGTTTGTACTGACGATTGCATGGCAACCATCGTTATTAAAATAATTTATTTACATTAAAGTGCAAAGTTACATATTTATTTTCAATTAGATGATATTTTTATTCATATAATTTTCATTGTTCTATAAATAAGAATATTACAAATTGAAAAAATAATGTCGAAACATGTATTTTTAGTGCTGATTAGCTGATAATTTTGTCTTTTTTAATGCTAAAAAGAAGGAAAAAGAATGTAGAAAATAGGCAGCCTGCGGCTGTTTCCAGTGTGTCTTCGCTTAGAAACGACAGCATAAATATACAGAAATAAGCGATAAACAAACTAGACGAAAATAGTTTTTGTTTTCGTATTGCGTAGGCGAATGCCACAACAATAATTGTTGTTCCTATTATTCCGAAGGTTAGCAAAAATGTCAAAAATTGGTTGTGTGTACGCATATTCGAATCTTTTAGTTCGGAGTTGTTTTGTGCCAGTTTTGTTTTTATTTGGTCTTCTACATCTCCCGTGCCTACGCCAAACATTGGATGGGCGGCAAAAATGCTCCAACTATTGTTCCACAATTCGAAGCGTTGCAGCATCGACGAGTTTTTCACTGTGTGGTAATGACGATAGTTTTCGTATTCAAACAGTAGTCTGTACACCATCTGTGGCACTACATTTGTGCTTGCTTCGTGCACTGTGGCTTTGCCCATTTCTATGGCTTTTATGTCTTTGGCTGTCAGAGCAGATATTCCCAAACTATCTTTTGTCAGCCCTTTCGAGTTTAGGTATCTTATCAATGTTGGCTTTATGGGGTAGCCGTTTAGTGTTTCGTCGGTGAGCTTTTGGGTGCTTACGGTGTTCCATGCACTTTCCAGTTCTGTGTGGCAGATGTAGTTGTTTAAGTAGTTGCCACATTCCACAAAGTTGTCTTGTAGGTGTTCGTAGGGGTTGCCATTGGCTGTCTTGCTCTGCAATGGCTCTGTCGATAGAGGTGACAAATTGTAGTAGTTGTATGTATAATATAGTAGGGTAGAGCATAGAGTTGCTACAATTATGGTTGTTCCGCCGACGAAAATATATTTTATTGCTCTGCTTTTTATGTATCTCAAACGTAGAAATCCAAGTATGCAACACGTTGCAAGCAGTATTACAAAACCTGTATATGATTGTAGCAGTAGCAAGTATCCAACAAACCATACTACTGCAAACAGCAGCAGTGTTATGTATGTTTTTCGTTTGCCGGTGCTTAGTTTATATTTGTTGTTGTGCAAGTCTATTATGTATTTGCTTGATACAAATATTACCAAACAGGCATTTAGTGCCAAACGGATATGCGAGATAAAGGGGAACAAACTGCGGTACGGCGTTTCGGGGTGTAGTATATGATTGGTCCAACTATAAGCCGAAACAACAAACATTGTAATACTATATATAATTAATATAGTGTTTATCTTTTTCGACGATATAGTTTCGGATGTTAGCAACACCAATGGCAGTATTAGCAATGGCAGTTTTTTTCGCAAGTCGGTAAGTGCGTAGTCGAAGTTGGAAGAGAATGCCACCCATACTATGTGTACTATAAATAAAATTCCAAACGCCCATAGCAACGGATTGTTTTTTGCTTTGACGATTTTTTCTTTCCACCTACCTTCCACCAGCCAGTTCAGCATCAGGAAAATCTGTGCTGCACTCATCAGAAAGTTTGATGTAGGTATGGCAACAACTAGCACTATTAGCAATGCAAAATATATATTACTATGCCACAATGTACGAGATGTTGCCATACTATTTCTTATTGGTTATTGTCAATGTGCTGCACACATATATATATATATCGTGTGCTTTATGTTTTATTTTTTACCTTTGTTCAGTATTTTGTTGTAACGTGCACTGTCCGAAAGTATGCTTATTGCCTCTATTATTTCAGGGTCTGTTTTTAGCGTGCCTTCTATTCTGCCTTTTTCGTAGTAGTATCTCGACAATATCTCAGCTTTCAACAGTTCGCTTATTTCTTTTTTGTTCTTTTCCAAGTCTATACTCTTGTCGCTGTGTATTTTCTTTTCCAGTTCGTCTATGTTATCCGAGATAGCAGCTATATATTTGTCTTCTTTAGCTGCTTCTCTCAAAAGTTTCAACGCTCTTTCGGTCGATGTAAAGTATTCGTATTTCTTGTCTTTCAAGAATTCTTTGAAGTCGTTGTATATCTCGTCGGTTATTTCAAATTCGCCGGCAGGAAGTATTGATTCGTGTTTGTTTACAAACTCTGTAGCATAGTCGAAAACAAGGAAGTTGCGCATCAGTGCAATTGTTATGTCAGCCACAAGGCTGTCTTGTATTTCTATGTCGGGTTCTATTCCAAATCCGTCGTAAACGGTTCTGCCATTACGAGTTTTGAATGCTGTTTTCAACGAGTCGGGCACTTTGGTGGCTTTTCCGTTCTCGTCTTTGTGCGAATAGTCAAGAGCTTGTATACATCTGCCGCTTGGTATGTAGTATTTCGATACGGTTACTTTCATTTGAGAATTGTAAGTCAAAGGTAGGATGTTTTGTACCAATCCTTTACCAAACGAGCGGCTGCCTATTATTACAGCTCTGTCCAAGTCTTGCAACGAACCCGAAACAATTTCGCTGGCACTGGCACTATACCCATCTATAAGCACCACTACAGGTATTTCGGTGTCCATAGGATTGTTGCGTGTGTAGTGTTTTGTGTTTTTAGCAACTACCTTGCCTTTGGTTTGTACTACCAATTCCGACTTTGGAACAAAAAGGTTCACTATGTCTACAGCTTCGTTTAGCAGTCCGCCGCCATTGCCACGCAAGTCTAATATAACTCCTTTTATATTACTGTTTTGCGATTTCAATTTGTTTAGGGCAGTACCCACTTCTTTTGCTGCGTTTTGTGTAAACTCGGTAAGTTTTATATATCCATAGTCGGTGTTGCCGACAAAGCCATAGTATGGAACAGGTTTTAGTTTTATTTCTTCTCTCACTATTGTCTTTTCCAAAACTTTTCCGTTGCGTTCTACTTTTATTTTCACTTTCGAACCGGCTTGGCCACGCAATCTGTCGCTTACCTCAGGTGTTGTTCTGCCTTCGGCATCTTCGCCGTCTATTTCAAGTATTTTGTCACCCGGTTTCAAACCTACCTTATCGGCAGGCAATCCTTCGTATGGTTCTGCAATGTACACAAAATTACCTTTTTGATGTATAAGCGAACCTATTCCGCCATATTGGCCCATAAGTTGCAATTTTACATCTTCTATATTGCTTTCGGGTATGTAGTTTGTATAGGGGTCTAACGACGACAACATTGCATTGATGGCTGTGGTCATTAGTTTGCCGGGCTCTATATCATCTACATAGTTAAGATGTATGTTTTTGTATACCGAGGAGAATATTTCTAAGTTTTTGCTTATTTCAAATCCTTTGTCTTCTGCGTTGTTTTGTGCCAATAGCGGACTTATGCCTAAAATTATAGCCGAAATAAAGATTTTTATCTTTTTCATATCTAAGTATTAGTTTTGTAATAGTGTTTTTTACTAAAATATTTGTTCTATAACGAATATTCCATTGTTTTATTTTCTGATTAAACACTTTTTGCGAAAAGATGGTTACTGCTATAGGTAAAAAACTTTGTCCGAAATTTCTTTTTGCTTATACATATAATATATATGTAGCGATATATTTGCTGAAAAATGTCTTTTCCCGTTGCATATTATGCCTTCCTGTTTGGCTGTTTTAGCCTTTATGTTTGTGGTATGGTAGTCTTTACGTTGTGTGTATGGTGGTCTTTGCGTTAGTTTGATGGTTATGTTTACGTTAGAGTGGAGGTCCGCTATCGCCGATAGGAGACCATCAACATAACGTAAAGGCAACCTTCTGCTTAACGTAAATGCAAATGTATGCAGACTATAATCCAAAATGAAGTAAACGACAGGAAGTATAATTAATAATGTATGCCATTGAGCGACAACGAGGTGATAGGGTAGTGGAAAAAGAAAGTCGAACATTCGGGTTGTACACCCAAATATTCGATTTGCAAAATACTGTAAGGCTTGATATAGCTTGAAGTTTATGCCATGCCAAGCCTTCTGCTGTATGTTTTTTGACGTTATGGTCTAGAAATTTTCAAGGTTTTCTGTCGCTTTTTCCCAGTCTTCCATTAGTGTGTCTAATTTCTGTTTCAGTGTCTCGTATTCCGAATAGAAGTTAGGGTCAGAAACTGTAAGTTCCGGGTTCGAGCTTAGTAGCTCGTCTTTTTCGGCTATTGCCATTTCGGTGCTCTCAATCTCTTTCTCTATTTTTTCTACTGCACTGCGTAGTTTTCTAAGGTCTCTTTCGCGTTGTTTAGACTGTTCGTAGTTTAGTTTGTTTTGGCTCACCGTCGCGTTTCCTTTGTCGGGCGATGCTTTCTTTTGAAGTTCTAAGGCTTTAAGGTTCTCGATTTTGCGATATTCCAAAAACTCAAATATATCGCCTTTAAACTCTTTTATGCTTTTGTTTCTAAACTCGAAAAGCGAGTCGGTAAGTCCTTGCAAGAAATCGCGGTCGTGGCTTACCACTATAAGAGTACCGGTATACTGAAGCAAAGCGTTCTTCAGTATATCCTTAGAGTTCATGTCTAAGTGGTTGGTAGGTTCGTCTAGTACCAACAAGTTGCAAGGGGTAAGCAGAAGTTTGGCTAATGCCAATCGTGCTTTTTCGCCACCCGACAGCACTTTTACTTTCTTCTCGATGTCGTCTTCGTCGAAAAGGAAGCTGCCTAAAATATTTCGTATCTTGGGTCTTATATCTCCCACTGCTATCTGGTCGATGGTGTCGAAAACTGTTTTTTCTCCGTCGAGCAGTGCTGCTTGGTTTTGTGCAAAATAGCCGATGGTTACTTGGTGTCCTAGTTTGAAAGTTCCGGAGTAGTCGCCTATTTCGCCAATGATAATTTTGGCCAAAGTAGACTTGCCCTCTCCGTTGCGTCCAACGAAAGCTGTTTTGCTACCCTTTGGAAGTAGGAAGTTTAAGTCGTTTAAAATCTCTTTGTCGCCATAGGCTTTGCAAAGATGTTCTGCCTCTACTACCACTTTTCCCGAATGTGGAGCAGGTGGAAACTGAAAGTGTATGCTTTCTGTACTTACCTCGTCGATGGATATTTTATCCATCTTTTCCAACATTTTCACTCGGCTTTGTACTTGCTTTGCCTTAGTGGCTTTGTATCTGAAACGCTCAATAAAGCTTTGTATTTGCGCAATCTCTTTTTGTTGGTTGTTTAGTGCCGACATTTGACTGCTACGACGTTCTTCCATTAGTATCACATAGTCGGAATAGCTTGCTTTGTAGTCGTATATTTTGCCGGCTGTAATCTCGATAGTGCGTTTGGTTATATTGTCGAGGAATGTACGGTCGTGCGATACCAAGATTACTGCGCCTACATACGACGACAAAAAGTTCTCCAACCATTGTATAGATTCAATATCTAAGTGGTTGGTAGGCTCGTCTAAAAGGATGAAGTCGGGATGCTTAAGCAAAATCTTGGCTAGTTCAACTCGCATTTGCCAGCCACTGCTAAACTCTGTTATCGAACGCTCAAAGTCGGAGTGAAGAAAGCCTAAGCCAAGCAAAACTTTTTCTGTTTGCTCTCTTCTGTTATTGCCACCAAGAAGCAGAATACGTTCACTTATGTCGTGGTGCTTGTTTAAAAGCAACTCGTATTCTTTGGATTCGTAGTCGGTACGATTAGCAATTTCGATGGCCAAACGTTGTAGTTCGTCTTCCAAATAATCGATTTGTTCAAATGCTGTCAAAGCTTCGGCAATAATGGTTTTACTGCTGTTGGGTATCATTTCCTGTGGAAGGTAACCAACGGTTTGGTCTTTGGCCACCACTATTGTACCGGTTTCGGGTTGTTGTATTCCGGCTATTATCTTCAAAAGTGTAGACTTGCCGGCTCCGTTTTTTCCTACTAGACCAATGCGATCTCGGTCGTTTATGTTGAACGTTACATTGTCAAAAAGATTTGTTCCGGTAAATTGAACAGAAAGATTATTAATCGAAATCATATATATAATATATTGTATATTGTTTTTGAAATTGTACCTATTAAATGATAGTATACTAAAAAGGAGCTATTTTTTGATAGCTCCTTTTGATATTAATGTTTAACTTTAAACGTCTACACGATATATATCTTATTGTAAGTCGAAAACCACAGGAATGTTATATTGTACACGTACAGCTTTACCACGTTGTTTGCCGGGATTCCATTTAGGCATAGATTTGATAACTCGAAGAGCTTCGTTACCGCATCCACCACCAATGTCACGCAAAACTTTTGGGTTTGCAATCGAACCGTCTTTTTCAACAACGAACGACAAATAAACACGACCAGTGATGTTGTTTTCTTTAGCTACTTGTGGATATTTTATATTGGCATACAAATACTCGTACATCTTATCTGCACCACCAGGGAAAGAAGGTTCTTCTTCAACCACTGTGAAGATTTCTTCTTCAACCACTTCTTCTTCTTCTTGTATTTCAATTTTAACAACAGGAACGTCAGGTTTACTTATGTCGTTTGCATCTTGGATAACCAATTCGTTTTTAAGTTCAACATCATCATCCACAACTTGAATATCTTCACTCATTTGTACCTCTGGTTCAGGTGGAGGTGGAGGAGGAGTGTTTTCTGCTGTTTGAATAATAACATCCTCAGGAGTTTCCATTACTGCTGCTTGTGTAAAGACAGCTTCCTGTTTTTCGTAGCTTTTCCAATTGAAAGCAGCTAATGCTACCAACAACGCGAAAGTCATACCAATCTCTAAAAACAAGGTTTTCTTGCCTTCGAGGTCTGCTTTAGGAGTTTTCTTTGCTTCCATAATATATTTGTTTTTAATTAATTATAATCGTTTTTGGCTAATGTATAGCACACCTTTTCAGAATGCTAAATTAGTACTTTTTTTTCAAATACCAAAGTGTTTTGACAAAAAAAAATGATATTTTTTTTATTATGTTATAAATCAGTTTATTGTGAAAGAGTAAAAAAGGTGCTCGGGAAAAGCACCTTTTGCAGATAGATATTTGGATGTTGGGGATAGAAAATGAGGCGTTTTTTTTAGTGTTTATCGGGGCTTTAGTCCAGTGTGTCCCACCATGTATATGGTAGTACATTGGCATATATATTTACCAAAACTCCGTCTTCGTCGTAGAGCAACGATAAATATTCGTTGTCGTTTTCAATATTTACATTGTAGAATATTCCGTATTTCGATGTGTTTATTTCCAATACATCGTCGATGTCGTAGTAAGGATAATTGATATTTAAACTGTTTTGGATTTCGGTCGGCAATTCTTCGTAGCTAATGTCTATTTTTGTATACAACCATGTACCCACACCCGAAAACCATGCTTCCATATCGGTGTCGTTGTAGTCGAAGTCAGCCACCAAATATCCGTATACATAGTACCATCTTACGTTTGATGCGTCGGGGTAGTAGTCGTAAAATACTTCGACAACAGATGAAGTTGGTGTATATGTGTCGTCGTCGTCGCTACAGCTTGTAGGCAGTACACTTGCAATAAGTGATATTCCCAGTAATGCTAATATTATCTTTTTCATAGGTATTGGTATGTTATATGTTATCTTTTCTTGCCGTACTAAACACCAATACCTATGTCGTGGTTCAAAATAATGAGAGTTTTTTTTATTTCTTGGCAAAATATTCTATTCCCAAAAGGTAGCCGTCCATACCAAGTCCGGAAATAGTACCTTTGCAAACTTCGGATAATAATGATATTTGTCTGAAACTTTCGCGTGCGTATATATTAGATATATGTATTTCTAAAACAGGTGTTTTTATGGCCGAAACAGCATCGCGTATTGCCACCGATGTATGGGTGTAGCCGCCTGCGTTTAGTAGTATGCCGTCGTAGTCGAAACCTACTTCTTGTAGTTTGTTTATGATTTCGCCTTCTACATTGCTCTGATAGTACTCCAAATTTATAGTTGGGTATTTGTTTTGCAAAGCTGAAAAGTACGAATCCATAGACTGATTGCCATAAATTTCAGGTTCGCGAGTGCCTAATAAGTTTAAATTCGGACCATTTAAAATCAATAATTTCATAACTTATATCTAATAATATATTCTAAACTGTTTGTTGTTGTCTTTTTTTGTTTCAAATTGCTATAATATATATATTATGTAAACAAAAACGAAGTGTGGTGTTTTTTATTGTATAGGGCAGAAGTTGTGCGGAAAACTTTTGTTGGTGCTAAATTGTTGTTTGTGTGAGTAATTGTTGTTTTTGTCTGCTGCTTCCAATAGATACCCTATCATCGTATTTTTCACACCCGGGTGTAAATAGATTTACAGTATACTGTCGCAAGGTTGACGGTATACCGTCGTGAGAAGAAAATATAAAGATTACAACAAAAAACGTAAAGCACGCAAAAGTTCAGAAAAGAGTGTATAAACTTAGTACGAACGTGGAGTTTTTAGAAGTTGCCTGGTGCTTGTTTTGCCTATACGGAAAAATAGTGTTCGTCGAGAATTATTCTAAAAAGAATATGCTTCCAACATCGACCAATGGCGCTGCCTGCAGCTCTACAATTTCGTATCCACCATCGTGGATAAAATCTTTTATGACACTGCCTTGCCGATGAAACGAAAGGCTGCCGTTTATGAATACTGTATTGTCCAAAATACCACAACAACCGCCGAAGCAACCATTTCTGTAGCCGGGTAGTTGTATGTCTGTTTGCGACACCAACAAGCAGTTATATCCATGCGAGGTCAGTTGTTTGAATATTCCGCCGTCAGACGTTATGGCCGAATTTGCCAACAGCAATGTGCTGCATCGCGAAAAGGATTGTTTGCAGTGGATAGGTTTCAAGTGGTTTATATTGTCGAGTACAACTTGGTCGGTAACTGTGAAATTGTGGATAGCTATCTCGTCGTTTGCCGCAACATTATAAGCGTTGATGCTCTTTTTGTCGGTGCCTGTATAGGTGTTTCCAAAACAATATTCTACGTCGTGTTTTTCGAGCAACGCGATATATTCCTCAGGAAAATTAGGAGCCAGAATGAGTTTGTTTTTATACGGAAAAGCAAAGATATCTATATGCCCCGACAAGGGTGAAAACGTAATGTCGATAGTGTCGAACCTTACGACGTCGGTGTATTGTTTAAGCGTCGTTTCGGCCTCTGTCGAAATGATTTTGTTTACTATGGCAATTGGTTTCACCTAACAGATAGATATTATCTTAGTTTGAATTTGTCGCCCAGATAAACTTTCTTTACATGTTCGTCGTTGGCAAGTTCTTCCGGTGTTCCCGACTTCAAAACAGAGCCTTCAAACAACAAATATGCACGGTCGGTAATGGTAAGGGTTTCGTGAACATTGTGGTCTGTAATAAGTATGCCGATGTTCTTTTCTTTTAGTTTAGATACAATGTTCTGAATGTCTTGTACAGCAATAGGGTCTACGCCGGCAAATGGCTCGTCGAGCAAAAGAAACTTAGGGCTCATGGCCAACGCACGAGCTATTTCTGTACGGCGACGTTCGCCCCCCGATAGCTGAATACCCAGACTTTTGCGTATATGGTTCAATCCAAACTCGGATAATAGTTCTTCGAGTTTTTCTTTACGTTCGGCTTTGTTTAGTTTAGTGAATTCAAGTACCGACATAATATTGTCTTCTACCGATAAATGACGGAACACCGAAGCTTCTTGTGCCAGATAGCCAATACCATTTTTGGCACGTTCGTACATTGGCATTTTAGTAATGTCTTGGTCGTTTAAAAATACATGTCCGTCAAAAGGTTTTATGATTCCCACTATCATATAAAATGTAGTCGTCTTTCCCGCACCGTTAGGTCCGAGCAAACCAACTATTTCTCCCTGCTTTACTTCTACCGAAACACCTTTTACAACAATGCGTTTCTTGTATTTTTTTATAACGTTATCTGTTCGTAGTATCATAACATATCGGCTTTATTAGACTTTGCAAAAGTACGAAAACTTTTTAATTTATCTTCATGATTTCTTCGTCTATGTGTAATACTTATCTTGGCGGATTGTTTATTTTCTTGAAATATATCTTTTTAAACTATTGAAGCAAAAAATCTTTTTTTCGTTCAAACAAAGAGAAAATAGCTCTTATTTTTTTGTTTGATTAAAATAAAACGACAAAATAAGCGTTTTAGACAGCGATTTAGAAATATATATATTGAATAAGACTGATTATGGAAGGAAAAAATATTATAGAGATAAGGAATAAAAGAGCCGAATATGAATATTTTTTGATGGATACATATACGGCAGGATTGGTTTTGACAGGGACGGAAATTAAATCTATAAGAGATGGAAAGGTCAATTTGTCCGACTCGTTTTGCTCGTTTAGAGGCGATGAATTGTATGTAAACGAAATGCATATATCGGAATATCGCTTTGGTTCGTATCTTAATCATCCGGCAAAAAGAGAAAGAAAATTGTTGCTAAACAAAAGAGAATTGCTTAAGCTTTTGAACAAAAGCAAAGAAAGAGGATATACAATAATACCGGTAATGTTGTTTGTAAATCCGGCAGGGTTGGCAAAACTTACAATATCGTTGGCAAAGGGTAAAAAGTTTTTTGACAAACGCGAAACTCTGAAAGAAAAAGACAGCCGAAGAGAGATGGATCGCATGCACCGAATGAGAGATTATTAATAGTCGTATTGCATAAGGAACACTTCTTGGGTAAAGACAGATTATGTACATAATGTAATGGTGCAAAACATAGATATTGTTAATTAACAATATAGTGTTGAAATAAAACTACCGATAAAGCCATTATAATATAAACTTCTGAGTACTTTTACAAAAAAAATAAATACATTATGTTTAGAAATATTTTATTGAATATTAATGCAGTAAGTACTGCAGTAGGTAGTGGAAACGATACAGCCGGAGCTGTAGAAAGTGCAATAACAACCGAAAAAATACCTGTAATGGACCTAGCTTTGCAAGGTGGATGGGTAATGTTGGTGTTGTTAGCGTTGTTAATTTTAGCAGTTTATATCTCTATAGAACGTTACTTGGCATTGAGCCATGCGTTGAAAGATGACTCGTCGCAATTTATGAATAATATCCGCAACTATATTCACAAAGGAGATATAGAAGGTGCCAGAGCTCTTTCGAAATCGACAGATTCTCCTATCGCACGTATGATTGATAAAGGATTGTCACGTTTGGGACGCCCATTGTCAGATATTCAAACAGCTATCGAAAATGTAGGAAAATTGGAAGTTGCAAACTTGGAAAAACGTATTTCGTTGGTGGCAACAGTGTCTAGTTTGGGACCAATGTTGGGTTTCTTGGGAACAGTAACAGGTATGGTAAAAGCATTCTTCGATATGGCTAATGCCGGAAATAATATAGACATACAAGTGCTTTCGAGCGGTATATACGAAGCAATGGTAACCACAGTAGGTGGTTTGATAGTAGGTATAATAGGTTACTTCTTGTACAACTTGTTGGTTGCACGTATAAACAAAGTGGTATTCTTGTTAGAAGCCCGTGCTATGGAATTTATGGACCTATTGCACGAACCGGCATAAGCAGTTGTGGGTAAATATTATAATTAAATAGTTATGATACGTAGTCAAAACCAAATTAAAATAGAATCAAATTCATCTACAATGTCGGATTTGGTGTTCTTGTTACTGATATTTTTCATGATAACATCAACACTGATAAGTCCAAATGCAGTGAAGTTGTTGCTGCCAGAAAGCACAAGCAAAACGATGGCAAAGCAAAATGTAACCGTCTACATCGACGAAAGTTATAGTTTCTTTGTCGGCGAGCAACCTGCTTCGGTGGAGATGTTGGAGCCAATGTTGGAAAATGAAATTGGTGCAACACAAGATGCCTGTGTGGTATTGCGTGCCGATAAAACAGTACCTGTACAATACGTAGTAAATGTTATTGATGCTGTAAATGCTATCAATAGTAAGTATAGTACAAAACACAAAGTGATATTAGCTACAAGTCCAAAATAATAATGATGAAGCTTGATACAAATAAAAAGAATTCATTGATAGCTGCTTTACTAACATTGGTATTTTGCTTATTGTTGGTAGGTTGTTGTTTTTGGATGGGATTGTATCGACAAAACCCACCGCCACCTGAAGAAGGTGTAGAGGTTAATGTCGGCGATTCCGACTTCGGCTTTGGCGATAGCCCGGAATCTGTTTCGGAAACTACTGCAAGCAAGCCTCAAGTGAATACAAGTGATAATACATTGTCGGAAGATATTTCTACACAGACGGCCGAAGAGTCCGTTGCTTTGGATAAGAAAAAGACAGACAAGAAACCGGTAGAAAAGCCAAAAGAAAAAGTAGAACCAACCAAAGAACCTGAGATAAATCAGCAGGCTTTGTTCCCTGGAAATAAAAATAAGTCGGACAAAGGTGGCAGCGAAGGAATATCTACAGGTACAGGAAACCAAGGTAAGGTTGGTGGCGATCCGAACTCTACTCGCTACGATGGCGAACCCGGAACCGGAGGTATGGGATATAGCTTGACAGGACGTAAAGCGTCGTCGTTGCCGGTGCCTAACTATAACTCTAGCAAGCAAGGTAAAGTTGTGGTTAAGATTTGGGTAGACAGAGATGGTAATGTAGTGAAAGCAGAACCGGGTCAAAGAGGTACAACAGTCACTGATGCCTATTTGATGAAGAAAGCAAAAGAAGCTGCAATGCAAGCTAAGTTTACTCCAAGCAAAGATGCACAAGAACAACAAATAGGAACTATCACTTATGTGTTCCGCAACTATAACTAAGTTGTTTGCTGAATAGTCGAAAACAAAAACATTATTATACAAAAAGGGAAAAGGGATAGATTTTACAATCTGTCCCTTTTATTTTGAAGTTTATTACTTGTAATCTTCGTCGTTTTGGTATTTGGCTTTCTTCGAGCCGTCGTATAAATCAAACTTTAAAAATCTGCATTCCAAAGCGCCGTTGTATAGTTGAATCTTACGAGAAGGTTTTAGACCAATGTTCTTCATAGCTCTGAAATCGGAAGTAATCAACCATGCTGTTTTGCCATTGCCAAAGCTTTTGAATTTATCTCCTATGCTGCTGTATAGACTATTCAAGTCGTCTATAGTGATACGTTCGCCGTAAGGAGGGTTGGTAATAATCATACATTCACCTTCAGGAGCGTCTTGGTTTTGGAATGAATCGTGGTATAAGCAAACGTCGTGATGAAGTTTAGTGAAACGTAGATTCTTCTCAGCTTGTTCAAGTACGTTACGGTCGATGTCGCAACCACAAATTTCGTAGTCGAAGTCTTTAATGTTACGGTCAGCCTTTTCCTTTACAGATTTCCATTCGCTAGGAGTGTAGTTTTTCCACTTCATGAAACCAAATTTCTTTCTGTAGTATTGTGCAGGAATATTGTTTGCATACATTGCGGCTTCGATAAGCAATGTTCCCGAACCACACATAGGGTCGTAGAAGTTAGAGTCGGCTTTCCAACCACTCAATTGTATAAGACCTGCAGCCAACACTTCGTTGATAGGTGCTATACCTACTCCTTGACGGTAACCACGTTTGTGTAGCGAATCGCCCGAACTATTCATTAGCAGGGTAACTTTATTGTTTGTGATGTGTAGATTGAACTTATAGTCGGCGTTTTCTGTTTCGATGGTAGGTCTGCGACCAAACATTCTTCTGAAACGGTCCACGATGGCATCTTTGGTTTTTAATGCTGCGTAGTATGAGTTTGTAAAAATCTTGCTATTAGCTGCCGATTCTATAAAGAATGTACAATCAACGTCCATTATCTGTTCCCATTTTATTTGGTTAACGTTGTCGTAAAGTTCTTGTTCGTTGTTAGCTTCAAATTCGGCAAATGGTTTTAAGATAGCCAATGCAGTGCGGCAACAATAGTTGGCTTTATACAAAGTTTCCATTGTTCCGGTAAAAGCTACTGCTCTGTTTATTGGTTCTATATCTTGTGCTCCAAGGTTTCTCAACTCTTCGGCAAGAATTTCTTCCAAGCCAAACATCGTCTTACCAATCATTTTGAATGATTTGGTCGAAGGTGTTAAAGTAGGACTACTTACCTCGTTTTTTGATTTTTCTATAATCATGATGTCTATTCTATGTAAATAGTGATGTATATTATTTTATTTTCTCCATAAATTTCTCCGAATCTACAATATATCTTGTATGTGTAGCTTCGCCTATTTGAGCCACTTCGTCGAATGCTTTAATCTCGAAATATAGGCGTTTGCCTTCTACTTTTGTAAGTTTAGATTCGCAAGTTACTTGCATTCCCATAGGAGTAGCTTTCATGTGTTTTACAGAAATTTCTATTCCAACGGTGGTTAAACCTTCAGGTAAAAGTTCGCCAACGCTCAAATGTGCTGTTTGTTCCATAAAAGCAACCATTGCAGGTGTGGCAAATACAGGTAGTAATCCAGAGCCGTGGTTGGCGGCAGAATCTTGTTCGCCTACTATCTTGCTTAGCTTGTTTTCTATTCCCGAATTAATATTTATTTCCATGATATCTATATGTTTTTCTATGAAATGTTATTATTTATTTCCGATTAAAAATGTTCTTCCTTCATCAGGAAGTTTTTGTGAATTTTGCTGTTGGCTATACTTATGTTTAGTTCGTAGCCTATTAGCAGTATACATGCACAAAGGTATACCCACAACAAAAATATTATCAAAGTTCCGATACTGCCATACAAGGCATTGTATCTCGAAAAGTTGCTGATATAAAAATTGAACCCGCTTGTGGCCAAAAAGAAAAGTATTGTAGCCAATGTCGAGCCGGCTGAAAAGAATCCTAATCGTTGTTTCTTGACCGGTGCTATGTAGTAGATGCTCGAAATTATACCCACAGTCATTGCTATAGATATTATCCAGCGACCTACGTTTAGGGCATAGTACCAAAAGTTTTTGGTAAGAACGCTGGTGTCTATAAGATAAAACATTAGTTTTTTGTATCCCAACATTATCGAAAGTACTACAACTATAAGTATATACAACACAAACACCAAATAAAAGCAAATAAGTTTTCTACGCAAAAAACTTCTATTTTCCAATGTGTTCGACGATTGGTTGAACGCTTGTATGATAGAGTCCATTCCATTTACCGACACTATTACTGTGGCTAGAAAACCAACCGACAGCAGTGTGTTGTGTTTGTGATTAAACACTTCGTTTACAGTTCTTATAACAGAAGAGTAAATGTTTGTAGGCAATATTTCCTGCAAGTTTGTATACAATTCTTCTTGTATTCCTTGTATAGGGAAATAGGGGAGAAGTGTAAACATAAAAAGCATCATTGGAAACAATGCCATGATGAACGAAAAACTAAGTGCTTTGGCACGGTTTATGATAGAACCTTTCAGTAGTCCGCGAATAAAGAAAGTAAGAACATCAAACAATGGCACGCCCTGAAAACCCGGTAGTATGAGTTTTCTGATGATATGTAGAAAGGTGCGAACAGGTCGCCAATACAAACCTTTTCGCAACCATTTCTTATATAGCAACGCCATATCTGTGTTCTTCTTTTCCATTATCTCTAGTAGCTTACAAGGCTAATGTCTAAACTTTTTATATGGTGTGTAAGAGCTCCTACTGATATAAAGTCGACACCAGTTTCGGCATATTTCCTTAATGTTTCTTGTGTAATGCCACCCGAAGCTTCTGTTTCGTATTTTCCGGCTATGCGTTCTACTGCTGTTTTAAGCATTTCCGGACCGAAGTTGTCAAGCATTATACGATGAACGCCGCCTATTTTTAGTACTTCTTCAAGCTCGTCCATGTTTCTAACTTCTATTTCTATCTTCAAATCTTTACCTTTTTCTTTTAGGTATTGATGAGTGCGTTCGATGGCTTGAGGTATTCCACCTGCAAAATCAATGTGGTTGTCTTTAAGCATTATCATATCGTAAAGTCCAATTCTGTGATTGGTTCCACCACCTGTTTTTACAGCGTATTTTTCAAGCAAACGCATATTTGGTGTGGTTTTGCGTGTGTCTAATAGGCGAGTGTGCAACCCTTCAAGCATACCTACCATGTAGTTTGTTTGCGAAGCAATACCACTAAGTCGTTGCATAAAGTTTAGTGCTGTACGTTCGGCGGTAAGTATCGATGCCGACGAGCCTTCTACTGTCATTATAAGGTCGCCTTTCTTTATTCTGTCGCCGTCTTTCATAAGTGGTGTTACTTTGGTTTCCGAATCCACAAGTTCAAAAACTCTTTTGCCTACTTCTATACCGCAAATTATACCGTCGGCTTTGGCCACCATTTTGGCTTTGCCTTTGTATTGGTGTGGTATGCATGCCAATGTGCTGTGGTCGCCATCACCAATGTCTTCGCGTAATGCTGACAATATCAGCTCGTCCAAATTTGATATGTTCATATCCTTAAATAAAGTTTTGTTGTAAATAAAGATTTATACTCCTATTATGAATAAAACAAAAATAGAGTCGTTTCGAAATATTCAAACGATACCTTTCAATTTTTATGTTCCTATTTTTGTGTTTCATCAGATAACTATTTTTCTCACTAACTGAGACAATAAAAAACGAAAAATAACATTCTGTATAACTTTGCTTTGCATTGTTATGTTTGCCATACATGTAGCTTTTTTCGTATTGCAAAGATACTAATTAATTTTGATATTTTCAACTTTTTATTGCATTCTGTTGTAGTTTTTATTTTTATCGTTGTTGTGTGTCGTTTTTGTTGCCAATAATATGGTCGTAAAACGTTGTGTATTCCTTTTGTAACAGCTTTGAAGTTCTTGTTGTTTGGTTGTGTTTTTGGTTTTCTAGTGCTATGGAATTCTTTTTGTTTTCTGCTGCCATTTTGAGGTGTGAAATGGTTGTAGCCGGTGGACAGTTTGTGGGTATGTTTAGGTAGCAAATTTAGCTATATGGTTATGGTGTATTATCCTCTTTCAGATGCAGAACAGTTGACTTTAGGTAAGGAATGTAAATGTTAAAGAAGAAATTGAAATGTTAAATACGATGCTTGGATACTATGTTTTTATGTCGAAAATCCCATGTTTTTATCTCCAAACTACGGCACTTTTGATGCCTGAATCCCATATTTGGAACACGAGAACAATAGGGTTTCATCGCGATAACACCATACTTTCGTCACGTTTGCGGTATATCTTCGTCGAGATGTAGTGATATTTTTATCGCTAAAGCATTTTTAGAGAAAGTTGTAGAAATAATGTCTCTTGATAATCAGTGTGTTTGTTTTCTAAAGCTTTCGTAGCTTAAATGTTTGCATATTGGTACGAATTTTTCTCCAAATAAGAGATTTTTCGTGTTAAATCAGTCGGTGTTAATATATGATAATTTTATTATTGTGTTAATGATGTATTATGTTTAGACTGTTGTATAATTATGGGTAGTTTTTCTAATCATTATCTTGTCAATGGCTATCTTATAATAGTTGTTTTTGTATTGGTATTATATTGTATCTCTACCCTTTGGTACGAGCAACAAAAAAACGGAACTAACCATTGGTATAGTTCCGTTTTTTATTTCGTTTATCAGATAACTGTCAATTAAGCACCAATTAATTCGTGGTAAGCAGCAGCATCTAACAATTCGTCAAGTTCAGCTGGATCTGTAATTTTGATTTTTACTAACCAACCTTCTCCGTAAGGATCGTTGTTTACTAAAGAAGCTTCACCATCGTCGCCAACAGCAGCATTTACTTCCAATACTTCGCCACCAACAGGTAACAATACGTCAGAAACTGTTTTTACAGCTTCGATACTTCCGAATACTTCTCCTTTTTCAAGAGTTTCTCCTTCGCAAGTGATATCAACGAATACGATATCACCTAGTTCATGTTGTGCGAAATCTGTAATTCCTACATAGGCAACTTCGCCTTCTACTCTAATCCATTCGTGATCGCTCGAATACTTTAAATTTTCAGGTATATTCATAGTTTTTATTTGTTTTTTAGCTGCAACAACCTAGCTATATCCAATAATTTAAGATTTAACTGCAATTGTTATTTCTTTATTTGTTACTGACTATTAGCTCGTTATTGCGGTTTTTATTGTTTGTAATTTATTTGTTTCAGATTTCAAAAGTACACCTTTTCTTGCGTATTTCAAAATATTTTTTTCTATTATTGTCTATCTTTTTTTATTTGCTTCTTATAATATGTTGAATATCATTTTATTTATATGTCTTTTCTTGTGAAATATTTATTCATTTTGTTATCGTCCCAATTTTTGGTTATTCTTATAACAATTGTGGTTGTTATAAAGGCAAAAATTAGTCGAAATAGTACTATTCCACTCCAGTTTCCGCCTGCCGAAGCCACCAGCATGGTGTCTTCTATTATGCTGTGGAAAAGCGACATTAGCAGTAGTGAATAAAAGATATCTTTGCGCGAAATGTTTGCCGAACGTGTTTCGTCTATTATAAGTGCTCCACCATAAGCCATTCCAAGTGTAAGGCCGATTATTGTAAGGGGTACTATTTTAGATGTCATACCTATAAAGTTTAAGGCAGGTTCCAACAGCTTGTTCAGTTTGGCAATGACTCCCAATCTTTTTAGTATCTCCAATATTACTATCAGCGACAATATGATGAAAGCTATGGAAATATAGTTCTTTATTTCGTTCAATGCCCACATTAATAAGCTGCTGTCTTGGCTGGTACTTAGTGGGATAATAAGGTGGCAAGGTTCTTGTAATAGGTTGGTAGCCGAGTAGAAAAAGTTCAAAAATACACCTGTAATCACAGCTATTCCCAACCTGAATATCACTATCGGAAGCCATTTAAGTCCGGCTTTGTAGGCTACTGTTACTTCCATCAGAAACGAATGAGCTATAAGCAGTGCCGTCATAAGTATGGTGGTTTGTGCTATTGTGAGTGTCACCGACGACTGCAACGAATAGAAAGCCAATAGTCCGCCGTACAAATTGCCAAATATTGCGCTGGCCCATACTATTCCCATTTCGCCGGGCAAACCCATTATTTGCATTAGCGGATCGAAGAAGTTGCTTACATAATTTATTCCTCCCGTTTCTTGCAATATCTTTATTAAAATACTGATAGGTATTAGTATTTTGAACAATATTTTGCATGTCCTTATCCATGGTTTGCCTACACTAAATGCAAACGATTTCAGTTTGTTATTGTTATTTATATCCATGTTTTGTTGTCAAATTTCAGCTTGCAAAGATAATATATTTATTCCGAAAGATGATAACAACTTTATTTTGTGCGAAAAAAAATGTATTTTTGCAAAACGAAATATATAATAGATTATGAAAGTAAATATCGAAGAACGTGTAGAAAAAGCACGCGAACTATTTGAGAACGGCTATTCATGTTCGCAAGCAGTATTTGTTGCTTATGCCGATGTGTTTAATATAGATGCTGCATTTGCTTCGCAGTTGTCCGGTCCTTTTGGCGGTGGAATAGCTCGTATGCACGAAGTTTGTGGCTGTGTGTGTGCTATGGTGTTGTCTTCGGCATTTATATTGCCGGCTCCCGACCCTAAGGATATGTTACAGGTACAGAAAAACAGACAATTGGCTCGCTCTATGTCTGACGAGTTTAGAAATGAGCATGGCGATATTATATGTCGCAATTTGTTGCAAAACAAAGAAAAGCATTCGTGCAAAGATTTAGTTGTTTTTGCGGCAAGGGTTGTTGGCGAAGAGATAAACAAAACAGAAGAATAGGATGATAGACTATAAATATATATGTAGCGAAGTGTGTACTTTGGCAAAAGAAGTAGGCAACTACCTTTTGCACGAAAGAACAAAACTAACCGAACTTAAGGTAGAGACGAAAGGAATACACGACTATGTAACCGAGTTTGACAAGGAATCGGAACGTAGAATAGTGAGTCGTTTGCAACAGCTGTTGCCCGACGCAGGATTTATAACCGAAGAGAATACGATACAAATAGCCAACGATAAGCTGAGTTGGATTATCGATCCTTTGGACGGAACCACCAACTTTATACATGGTTTTCCTGTTACTGCTGTAAGTATAGCCTTGAAAGAGAACGACGAAATTGTGATAGGTGTGGTATACGAGCTTTGGAACAAAGAGTG
Organism: Bacteroidales bacterium; assembly: GCA_017561155.1. GTDB lineage: Bacteria > Bacteroidota > Bacteroidia > Bacteroidales > P3 > HGM05376. The sequence continues at coordinate 76,727 of JAFZDP010000006.1, forward strand.
TTTCTATGCTTACAAAGGTGGCGAAGCCTACCTTGATGGTAAACCCATAAGGACTACTTCTTGTCAAAAACTCAACGACTCGTTGCTTGCAACAGGCTTTCCTTTTACCAACTTTTCCAAGTTGCCACAATTTATGAAATACTTGGAATGGAGTATGCAAAACACTCGCGGACTACGCCGTTTGGGTAGTGCTGCCACCGATTTGGCATACGTTGCCTGTGGGCGTTGCGATGGTTTTTATGAATACAATCTTAAACCTTACGACGTAGCAGCAGGTGCTTTCATTGTGCAACAAGCAGGTGGTACTAATAGCGATTTTTCAGGTGGAAACAATTGGTTGTTTGGTGGCGAAATAGTGTCGGCAAACACAGCTTTATTTCCCGAATTGTTAGAGTCTATAAAGCGAATATTCAACGAAAACTAAAGCTTTCGTTCCTTTATAAAGATAAGATATAGTGTTTAATACTATTAAAAATATTGTTGATGGGCAAAGTATGACAAAAAAGTTGTATCTTTGCAAATCACTTATACATTAAAATATATATCCAAAAATGATTGAATACGAATTACAACAGAGCGTTTCTGCAGCATTGAAACAACTGTACGGTTTAGATATTTTGGCCGAAAATATAGTACTTCAAAAGACAAAGAAAGAGTTTGAAGGCGACCTTACAATAGTAGTGTTCCCATACGTCAAAGCGGCAAAGAAGTCGCCTGAGGCTGTTGCTGAAGAGTTGGGACAATATGTAAAAGAAAATGTAGCCAACATTGAAAGCTACAATGTAATAAAGGGATTTTTAAATTTTGTTGTAAGAGATTCTTATTGGCTTGCTTTTGTCGAAGAGAATATCGGGAAATCTCATTTTGGATATATAGAAGCCGACGAAGATTCGGCTCCTATCGTGGTTGAATATTCATCGCCAAATACAAACAAGCCTTTGCACTTGGGACATATACGCAACAATTTGTTGGGTTGGAGCGTGTCGCAATTGCTTAAAGCTGCCGGCAACAACGTGAAAAAAGTGAACCTTGTTAACGATAGAGGTATACATATCTGCAAGTCGATGTTGGCTTGGTTGAAGTATGGCGAAGGCGAAACACCACAGTCGTCGGGTATGAAGGGCGACCACTTGGTGGGTAAGTATTATGTGCTTTTCGACAAACATTACAAAGAAGAACTTAAGAAAATAAAAGACGAAAAGAATATCTCCGACGAAGAAGCAGAAAAAGAATCGGTGTTAATGACCGAAGCACGCGAGATGCTTAGACGTTGGGAGGCTAAAGATCCTGAAGTTGTCGATTTGTGGAAGACCATGAATGGTTGGGTTTACGAAGGCTTTGACGAAACCTACAAGAAGATGGGTATCGATTTCGATAAGATATACTACGAATCTGAAACGTATTTGTTGGGAAAATCGATAGTGACTAAAGGTTTGGAGGACGGTGTTCTTTTCAAGAAAGAAGATGGCTCTGTATGGGCTGATTTGACCGACAACGGATTAGATCAAAAACTTTTGTTACGCAAAGATGGTACTTCTGTATATATGACTCAAGACTTGGGTACTGCCTTGCTACGTCAAAAGGATTTCGATGCAAAACAGCTTATGTATGTTGTAGGTAACGAACAAGACTATCACTTCAATGTGCTTAAAATAATTTTGGAACGTCTTGGTTTCGAATGGGCACACAAGATATATCATTTGTCGTATGGTATGGTAGAATTGCCAAACGGTAAGATGAAGTCGAGAGAAGGAACAGTAGTCGATGCCGACGACCTTATCGATGAGATGACTGCTACTGCCGAGGCTATGAGCAAAGAGCATGGCCGCAACAACGAGCTTAGTGCCGACGAAGCTAAAAACTTATATAGAATTTTGGCATTGGGTGCGTTGAAGTACTTTATTCTTAAAGTTGACCCTCAAAAGAATATGCTTTTCAATCCTGAAGAAAGTATCGACTTCAATGGAAACACCGGTCCGTTTGTTCAATATACCTATGCAAGAATACGTTCGATAGTTCGCAAAGCTATGGAACAACATAGTGTCGATGCCGAAAGTGTTCTTTGTGTAGATGGTTTGCAAATAACCAAGAAAGAGAAAGAAATAATAAAGACTATCTACGAAATGCCGGCTGTTATACAACAAGCTGCTGCAAACTACAGCCCTGCTATGGTGGCAAACTACGTTTACGAATTGGCTAAGAACTTCAACAGCTACTACCAAGACACTCCTATTCTTAAAGAAAGCGATTCGAACACTATGAAGTTTAGAGTTCAGTTGTGCAACTTTGTGTCGAAGGTTATCAAAAACTCTATGGCTGTTTTGGGTATCGAAGTGCCTGAAAAGATGTAATGCAACTAATCTGAAAACTATATACTCGGCTCTGTACAATCTTTCTGTTTGCAAAGACTTGTACAGAGCTTTAAATTAGAAATACTTTATGATTGTAGATAACACAAAGTGGGAAGAGGTATACAAAGTACATTCTTTTCTTACAGATAGATATTGCCGTTTGTCGGTGCCTGCGGTGTCGCAACTTTTTCAGGAAACTGCCGAAGCCCATACCAATGCTTACGATATGGGTTATCACTCTATGATAAAGAGTAACAAAGCATGGGTGTTGTTGCGTGTGTATTACGAGGTGATAGAATATCCTACAATATACCAAACCATTAGTATGCGTACATGGAGTAGGGGAGTCAAGGGTGTAACTGCTTTGCGCGATTTCGAGATAATAGATTGCGATGGTAAACTACTTGTACGAGGTACGTCTACTTGGTGTGTTATAGATATGGAGTCGAGGTATCCGCAACGTTGCGATAAGATAATGGAAAATTTTCCTACCAATGCCGATACTGCTACCGACAAGGTGTTGGGAAAACTATTACCTGCCGATGACTACCAAACCATACATTCTTTTTCGGTGCCATTTATGGCTATCGATAAAGCTCAGCATGTAAACAATGCTATGTATATGAGATGGATTATGAATAGCTTGAGCGAAACTGATGCCAAACGCAATGTGAAGTGTGTAGACATATCATATATCCACGAAACAAAGTTGGCCGATATTATAGATATTCAACATATACAAGCCGATGATAATACTCATTGCTTCCGACTAAACAACTCTGATGGCACAGCAATGTTGTGCAACATTGTTTTGGAGTAGTGTTGTTGCAGGCTTAAATAAAAACAGCAGAATTGTATGCCATCGGCTCAATTCTGCTGTTTTTCTATCGGATATATATATACTATTAATATTTATAGAATCCTTCGCCTGTTTTTCTTCCAAGCAATCCTGCACGTACCATTTTGCGCAACAATGGGTGAGGACGATATTTGTCGTCGCCGTATTCGTTGTAAAGAACTTCCATAATTGCCAAGCATACGTCAAGACCTATAAGGTCGCCAAGTGCCAATGGTCCCATTGGGTGGTTAGCACCTAGTTTCATGGCGTTGTCTATATCTTCGGCTGTAGCTACTCCGTCGGCCAATATTCCTATACCTTCGTTTACCATAGGGATAAGTATGCGGTTCACAACAAAACCGGGAGCTTCGTTTACCATTACAGGTGTTTTGCCCATTTGTGTTGCAAGGTCGAATATTTTAGTGCAAACTTCGTCGCTGGTTTTTTGTCCTTTTATCACTTCTATAAGCTTCATGATAGGAGCCGGGTTGAAGAAGTGCATACCTATGAAACGGTCGGGACGAGAGGTAGCAGCTGCTATCTCTGTAATCGACAACGACGATGTATTTGTAGCAAATATTGTTTCCGGTCCGCATATTTTATCCAATTCTGCAAACACTTCTTTCTTTAGGTGCATTTCTTCTACTGCTGCTTCTATCACCAATGTAGCATCGGCAAATGTAGCATAGTCGGTGGTAGGAGTAATGTTTGCAAGGGTTGCGTCCATATACTCTTGAGTTATTTTACCTTTTTCTACCAATTTTGCCATCGATTTGGATATACGAGCCATAGCTTTATCCAAACTTGCTTGGCTTCTACTTTTCATTACTACAGGCATGTTGGCTTGTGCAAAAGCTTGTACTACACCACTTCCCATTGTGCCTGTTCCTATTACGCATATTTTCATAATGTACTTGTATTTATATTGTTTTTATATATTATTTGTTTTTAAATTCGGCTTTGCGTTTGGTTAGGAATGCTGTCATACCTTCTTTTTGGTCGTCGGTGGCAAAGCATTTTCCAAACATTTTGTTTTCGTATAGTATAGCGTCGTTTGCTGCCAAATCATATTCTTCGTTCATGGCTTCTTTGGCATATCTGACAGCTATAGGTGCGTTGGCTATTATTTTTTCGGCTAGCGCTGTAGCTTCGGCCATTAGTTGTTCAGGTTCGTATACTGCGTTTACCAATCCTATTCTTAGTGCTTCGTCGGCTTTTATGGCTTTGCCTGTATATATCATTTCTTTGGCGTATCCCATACCTACCAATTTAGGCAAACGGTATGTTCCCGAAAAGCCGGGTATTATTCCCAAACCTACTTCCGGTTGTGCAAATTTGGCTTTTACAGAAGCTATGCGAATGTCGCAGCTCATTGCCAATTCGCAACCTCCGCCCAATGCGAAGCCGTTTACTGCTGCTATAACAGGTATTGGCAATACTTCTATTTTGCGGAATACGTCGGCACCCAATTTGCCAAACTCGAAGCCTTGTTGTTCGTTTAGGTTTTGCATTTCGCTGATGTCGGCACCTGCCACAAAACTCTTGTCGCCGTCGCCGGTTATTATCAACACTCCAACTTCGCTCGGAATGTTATCCAAAAAATGGTTCATTTCGTTTAGGATTGTCGAATTTAGTGCGTTCAACGACTTTGGTGCCGAAATAGCCAGTGTGCATATTCCATTTGCTGTATTTATCTTTAAAAAATTATATTCCATATCTTGTTGTTTTATTATATGTTATGTTCTTTTTGTTATTTACTGCATTGTTTCTTATAATGTGCAAATATACGTTTTTTTTCTGAAATTATCGTCAATGTTTTTCTAAAATTGTATATCCATTAGATTAACCGACTTTAAGGGTATTCTTTCCGACATCCTATGGTCGTACAATCGGCCTACTCTATGTAATATAAATTCGTTATCTTCTATAACAAAACAAAAGTATGCCCACCATAAATAATTTCCTCCTCCGTAGCTTATCTTCAATACTAATTCATTGTCCTGCCAATAAATACTGTCTATATTGAAATTCTTCACATCCTCGATATTGGGTAGTTCCATTTCGGAACATATACTATCGTTTATACAAAATTCCAACGTTTCACGGTTCTTGTCCTCGCCTATAGAGTAAATAAGAAGTCCTACTCTGATGCTCAAGTTAGAGTCTACAACTATTGTTCTATCTGTATTAATTCTTGTTGTATCACCTTGGGCCCACAATGTAGTGCTACATACTGCCAATAGTATTGCAATTATCTGTAATTTCTTCATAATACTTCAATCTTTTAAAATGAACACAATACTCCTATCAAATTATATTTCCCTTCGAATAATTTATATCCATCTATTTCTTTGGGAAGAGAATTAAAACCGCTCAAATCCTGAATAGAATGATAGCCTTCGAAGTCGCTTACTCCTCCATAGGCAGATTTATCAATAACAAAATTATATGTTCCACGCATAAAATAAAATCCTATAAGATTATATAGTTAGAGCTACCTACCATCTTTATTTAAATATATGTATGTTACAATAAAAATTATTTTATTAATTTCATTATTCCACTACCTTTTACAATATTCTATTGTATTCATTTGTTTCTTATTAAACATATTCCTTAATTTCCGGTACATACTGTAATATGGTTTGTACATTGATTTTTGGGTCTAAGCCAGTATTCTTTATTATCCAACCAAAGTATTTTTACCCATTTGCTTTCCAAATCTACATCCACTACTCTTAATACACCGGTATCTTCATTATCCCACCATTCTCGATAATTAAAAGAAAGAGCTGACTTTGTTGCGTTAATGCTATCATACAATTCAACATATTCGCCATAGTGTACATGTGAATATACTGCCAAATTATCCTTGTATATCCATCCCGTAAAATAGGTAATACCAACCAATTCATTCTTCCCATTTTTCAATAAAGTTTCTTCAATTCTCCAAACTTCAACTTTAAGCATATTACCAATATTCTCGTATACTGTCAGATTCCACCACATAGCATCTGCTGAATCAGCAGGAGGGTTTAAAGTATGTATTATTTGTTTGTTCTCTCCAATGGTATCATAGATATATGTATATTGGTATTCTGAGAATAATATTACTTCCATATTCTCGGGAATATACTCCGGTCTTTGATTATGGGGTTGCTCTTGTGAATAACTACTGTTTGCCCACAAACCTACTAATACTAAAACAATATATTTATATCTATTCATTTGGTATTTTATTTTTAAAACGTTCATTATCGGTCCTAATATGTCTGCCAGAATATTAATTATATTTCTAATGTATCACTTGTATTGTAGGCGGTTGGTTTTGGCGGCGTTCTTTTTCGCTATACTTGCAGCCATTGGCATTGATAAAGTGCTCTATTCCTTCGGGGTTGAGTTTTTTCTCTTTGATTAAATTCCATCGTGTAATCAGTTTGGCAACGGTTTCTTCTTTTAACGTGAATGGCGATTCTATTTCTGCTACATCTTTGTAGCCATTAAACGAGAATACCAAATAAACCACCGGCACACCATTAGGGTGTTTGGGGTTGGCATAGTCTTTATCGATAAAGCTGTGCTGTGTAACAGTTATAAGCAAGTCGTTGTTCTCGTTGCTTATAAAAAACTGACAAGTGGTGCTCAACAGTTTGCAGCCTTCCTTTTCTATATATGCCACAGTGTCGCCGTTTACTATCATTTCACCTTTCTTACCTAAGGTTACTTTTTGCCTTTGTGCAAAGCTTGCCATACTTATAGCCAATAGCATTGCAATTGTCAGTGCTTTCTTCATAACATTTTAATATTAACATGTTAAATTGAATAAACTAACGTTGCTTAATGTAATATTATTGCATATCTGGTATCAAAACTTCTTGTTTTTGACAAAATAGTTTTTATATCTTTAAGGTTGTTTCTCAGAAAATGCCATGCCATGTTTTTTGCCGTAATGTAGACTGTGGTGTTCGTGTGCAGATATGCTGTGCCAACATTGCGGTATCGTTGTATTTGTGTTGCCGGGCAATAATAAAAAAAACGAAAGCAAATCAGCTTTGCTTTCGGTAAAAACTATGTTAGTAGTAAGAATTTATTACTACATTAAGGCAACTTCTAAAAATTGCTTTGCAAACGATTTACAGAATTTTCTTGAGAGACGTGCCGAAACGAGTCTTTGAAATATATTGACCTATCATAGCGAGCTATACACCCAAAAAAGAAATAGAAAGATTTCGGTAAAAAAAACGTAACGTTGCGATTAAACGAGTAAAGAGCAATGCCTCTGCATTAGCTCTTTCAAGCGATAGCAACATCAACGAAGTCAACCACGCAAAAGTTTAAAGAAGATTTCTTATAAGTTAGTGAAACGTGGAATTTTTAGAAGTTGCTTGAATATTTCGCTTCATTGCCTAAAAGGTAGAAAAAGCTTCGCTATCTCTTCGCAGACTAACGACGAAAGGCAAATAACAAAAGTTGGTATAGAAAGTAGAGAAACCCTCTATACCCTCATTCCGTGATTCCGTAATTCCATAATTCCGGCTACCGCCCGACTGTTCTCCGTAGTTGTAGTTAGTTTTATTAATTAGTCTTTGAGTATTATAAAGAAAGTAAAATCTTGTAAGTAACCTTTTCATTTCGACACGATTCAAGATCCAAACCAACACGCTCGGCAATAAATTCGTGGTCATGTTCTTTAACCCATCTGTAATATTTATTCAATTCTTCCTCATCGTCATCTATATAATCATAGTCGTCATCGTCATCTTCATAATCATCGTAGTATTCCGATGTATATAGCCCATATCTAATATCATCTTCCATAGACTCCTCAAGATTCTCGTACAAAAATTCGTTGTCAACCTTAAATAGCCGATACTCTTCAACCATATTATAGAAAGCATCACTTAATTTGTCGTGGAGTGTTTTTAATATAATATTTCCACCTTTTAAAGCCATCACAACATTCTCGGTAAAAATCTCTTTCTTGTCAATTTTCTTAAGTGCATTCAACTCGTTTTCCGAAACTTCAACCTCTATAGTCTTATTGCTTCCACAACTATCACTGTGACCATAAAATGCTTTCAAGTTTACTTTAATTTTTGCCATAGTATAAAGTTTTTTTATTTGTAATTTATTTTGCTCGAAAATTTAATTTTACAAAGTTACGCTTTTTTCGTTTTTCCACAAAAAAATATACAACATTCCTTTTGTAATGTAATAATGTAATAATGTAATAATATTTTGGGTAGAGAAAGTAGAGAAAAGTAGAGAAAGTAAAGACTTAGAGAACCTCTCTATACCCTTTTTACTCTTATTCCGTAAATCCGCAATCCCGTAGATCCATAATTCCGACCACTCTCGTTCCTTTTGTAATGTTATAATGTAATATTTGGGGTTGTAAGCTTCGAGCTTTGAGCTGTGAGCGGCTTCCGTAGTCCTCAAATATAGTGTTTGGGGAGCGAAATAAGCTATGGACAGACGACATCTATCCATAACTTTGCTATACTCATTATCAGATTACACACCTTTGAACTTTTTATTATGTAAACTTTTTATACAAATCGTATCTGCATCGCCAAATCAAAATAATATTTAGAGTCTTTCTTATAAACCTTACCCATATTATAGCGGCTGCTCGAAGGTGTTTCAAATTTTGTATTGTTGAACAAATAATCTTCCAATAAATTTCGGTCGTATATATGGAAACATACCACATCGCCATTGTTTTTCACCACTATATAACCACCTGTGGCAGCGTAGCGACCTTTCCACAACTTAGCCGGCACCATTCCCAATGCGATACACACCATCAAAGATTTAACTTTATAACCATAAAAATCATGACCATCACTAAAATCATATTTTAACGGATTGGCTTCAGTAATACGTCCAACAGCTGCTTTTATATTCATTTTCTTGTTCTTATAACAATCGGCAAGCATCCACGCCATAAGTTTGGGCATACAACTGTCTATCATTCTCAAATTGTTTTCGAACACCGAATTTTCCATCTTTGAAAATTTCAAATCTGCACCCATTTCAGTAAGCAGATTAACCCTTTCCAGAAACTTTCCATTACCGCTTATTTCATTGACCTTGTTCATCATTTCATCGGTAAAAGAATCGGAATCTATTTCATAAATGAATCTTGTGGCATTGCTTGCATTCAGCAAAGTTGGTGCAGCACCGGCTTCCGATTTTATACTGAAACCCAAATTAGGAGCCATACCGGTATGATAATCATGTATCATAATATGAATATCTGATTTATCACTCGATTTGGCCTTAACTTTTTGGCAACGAATTTTATTCAAAAATTCATCCATATCCGGTATTTCAAAAGCACCCTTTCCTTCACCGCCTTTCTTTATGGACGAAAACAATATTTTTGACTGCTCCAAAAAAGAAGCAATATCTATTCTGGCAAATTCCACTCCATTTTCGGCAATCACCACAATATCTTTATTTTCATCTTTATCTATTGTGTACTCCAAATGGCGTTTCAGCTCATCTCTCAATACTTTCAATACCGGATAATATGTCTCCAATTTTTTCAAATTCCCATCTCCTGCATGTATTTTCTTTTCACCAAGTATTTTGAACAATACATACAGTTCGCTCCATTCTCCTTTGTTTGCTGTAATAGCCATATCTCAATAATTTTTAGATGTTTATTATTCTTTTTATTATCTCGAAAGCCGTTGCCTGAATAGCAGGTACAGCCACCGAATTACCAAATTGTTTGTATGCCGAAGCATCAGCAACCCCTATTATAAAATTATCGGGAAATCCTTGCAAACGAGCCCATTCGCGAGGAGTCATTCTTCTAAGCCCCTCCCTATTTATCTCGCCTTTAATATTCGTCACCGGTGTAAAGTCTTCCAATCTGTTATCTATGACAAGATTGCGTTCTCGCCCCATACCTCCTACCACTATTGCATTGGCTACACCGTCATCTGGAATTATCTCATAACCGAATCCATTGCCCTTTGCGGCATGACGTTCTTTATGAGCCACCAATGTTTTAATATATTGTGTCGATAAATAATATTTTGCCGACACCGTATTTTCTTCTTTTACATCGGCAAAGGTTTTCGATTTGTCCGTTGGTTCGGGATATGTGAACTCATTTATATTTTGATCTTTCCTAAAACCGACAATATAAATTCTTTCCCGGTGCTGAGGAACACCAAAATTCATTGCATTCATAATCTGAGGATCGGGGACATAATAATCCAAATCCTCTCTCAACACCTTTAAAATTGTCTGTATTGTTTTACCTTTATCGTGAATAAGCAATCCTTTCACATTTTCCAAAAAGAATGCCTTGGGGCGTTTTCTTCTTATTATTTCAGCCACATCGAAAAACAGTGTTCCTCTTGTTTCTTCAAATCCCAAACGTTTGCCGGCTAATGAAAAAGCCTGGCATGGAAAACCGGCACACAACACATCAAAATCATCCGGTATAAAGGATTTAGTACTTTCCTTGGTTATATCGCCAAACGGCACCTCGCCATAGTTGAGCAAATAAGTTTTTTGAGCTTGAGCATCCCATTCGGATGAAAACACACATTTACCTCCAAGATTTTGCATTGCCATTCTAAAACCACCTATACCGGCAAATAAATCGATAAATGTAAACTTTGGTTTATCTATCGGTAAAAACGGAACAGTGAACAACTCGGAAAATAGCGAATATTGGATACCGGTTTCTGCAGCACAATCACTGCCATTGGTACTTCCATAAACAGCATATATATCACTCATCAAATTCTCGGCTTTGATTTTATATGTATTTCCGTATTTACAATCACGATTATGCAAATAATGCGATACTATCGCCATTTGCTCATGAAACGGCATAATAGTTCCATCATCGTTCAATGAATGAGGGCCATACATTTGCATTGAAGCCTTTTTTCCGTTGTACATTTTATGTATCGATATTCGCTCGTTTATATTCTCGTTTGCATTCATATATTCCAATATTCTATTTAAACATCTATCCGATTCTTTGACGATTTCGGTCTCCCAAAATCTAAAAACTTTCCAACCTTGTTCGTCTAATATTTTATTTACTTCTTTGTCTCTTTTTATATTTCTTTCTATTTTCGAGTGCCAAAATTCACAATTGCTTTTATGATCGTTCTTTCTGATGTCCCAGTCTTTTCCATGCCAAAATTCACCATCACAAAAAACAGCTATTTTCATTCCGGGTATAACAAAATCAGGTTTTCCAAATACCGTTTTATCATTTTTACGATACCGAACACCGGCATTCCATAGCAATTTGCCAAATAAAAGTTCTATCTTAGTACCTTTACTTTTATTTGCCGACATGTTTCTATAACGTTGTTCTGCCGTAAGTCTATCCATAAACGTCTTCTATATCAAAGCAATTCGTTTCTTTTATTTTCACCCTGTATGTTATTTTTACCAATCTTGAATCGACAACAATTGCTTTGCAAAGGTACACATTTTTTTCCATTTTTTGCAAAAAATATACCCTCGATCCTTTTGTAATGTAATATTTTTTGTTTTTCGACAAAAGAGGACGGAAGCGGTGTGTTTGTTTAATGTTGTCTTTAAACAAAAAAAAAGTGGAATGCACCTTGCAAAGCTGTCTTGTGCTGAAAAAAGTTGACACAAAAGTCAACAAAATATGAATAAAGAAACCAAAAGAAAAAGAAGAGAAAATTTCAAGTACGATGAGAAAATAGACATCGTGAGAATGCACTATTTTGAGGGTGCAAGTTTAAAAG
>JAFZDP010000054.1 GCA_017561155.1 Bacteroidales bacterium
ATAGACGTACTGCCGTCGACGGGAAAAACACCGGACGATGACGACGAACAACAACCCGAAGGCGGCGACGACAACAACGACCAAGGCAACCAAGGCGGTGGAAACTCCGGCGGCGGTGGCTTTGAAGGATAACGAAACAACAACGGTATAGACGTCGGCAACGGCGTCTATGCTGTTTATAAGATTATAAATTAAACTATTAACTAATAAAAAATACAAAGATGAAAAGTACATTAAGAAGATTGGCTTGTATGGCAATGGTAGCAAGCCTTGGACTAAATGTAATAATGGCGCAGGACGCCCAAGCAACAAGTGAAAATAACAAAAAGCTAGAATTATCTGTTTATCTTGGAGGTAGCACACCACTTGGAAGTTTTGGAAAATCTCCAATAATTGTATTTGATGTTTCGGCCGAAGATATGCTTAGAAAAGTAGCCTACAATGGCGATATAACTTATGGCAATGCCGACTGGGTAGGTGTAAATGTGGGAATGAAAGCCAAATACAATATGCCCGAAGTAAAGGGTTTGGGAATAATGGCCACAGCCGATATGTTCTTTAATACTACGTTTGGATTCAAAATAAAAGAGGACAATAGTACTTATGGTGTAATAGACGAGGAATTATATTCAGTATGCATTAATATTCCTATAATGTTTGGTGCAAATTACGACTATGCAATAAATGATAAGATAAGCATTTGGGGCGAAGCTGCCGTAGGAGCAAATCTTAGAATAATTACAACATCAGGCACGACTATGAGAGTCGAAGATGTCGATAATATGGAACTTACTTTTAAGCAAAACTATGACAATTGTTTTACATTGGGATTTCAGACAGGAGTCGGCGTTAAACTGAATAAAAAATACAGCATAGGTCTACACTATTACAATTTGGGCAACAAAGCTGTAACGGGAGTAATGACCGACATAGTACCCGGAATAGCGACAACAGATGTGAAAAACACACCTTTCTCACTACCGGAACTTAAAACCTCTATGTTGTTAATACGCTTAGGCTATCATTTCTAAGAGATGATATAAATATGGGAAAAGCGGAGCATTTGGGTGCTTCGCTTTTCTTGCGAAGTGGTCGATTTTTTTAGAAAGATGTAATATAAATTTTAAACAATAAAAACTAGAAATGAAAAGAACATTAAGAAGATTGGCACTGCTAAGTATGGCAATGGTATTGGGTTTCGCAAGCTGCGAAGACCCGATTATTGAGGATTTGGTAAACACTGATTTACCTACTATTATAACCAACGAAGTAAGCGATATAACTGCAAATGGTGCTAAAACAGGTGGTTATGTTTCGGCACAAGGTGGCGCAGAAGTGGTAGCTCGAGGGGTATGCTACAGTACCACTCAAAACCCCACAGTGGGTAACAGTCGCACCGAAGATGGGCAAGGTTTGGGTGGTTTTACTTCGATATTGACAGAATTAATACCTTCCACTACCTATTACATACGAGCCTATGCTACTAATCAATATGGTACAGCCTACGGTGAAGAATTGAGCTTTACAACTGAAAAGAATTATGAAATACCCACAGTAACAACAAGTTTAGTAACTAATGTAACCCAAACGGAAGCTATATGTGGCGGTAATGTAACATCAGATGGTGGAGCCGCTGTTACCGCACGTGGTGTATGTTGGAGCTCCTCGCAAAATCCTACAATAAGTGATAGTAAAACCAATGATGGTAATGATATCGGAGAATATACATCTACTATAAATGGTCTGGAACCAAGTACTACCTACTATGTGCGAGCCTACGCAACCAACAGTCAAGGAACCGCCTATGGAGAACAAGTAAGTTTTACTACAGAAGAGGACTTTCAGCAACCTACAGTTACTACAAATTCTGTAAGTAATATTACAGTAAATAGTGCAGTGTGTGGTGGTAATGTAACTTCGGACGGCAATGCCACAGTTACCGCACGAGGCGTATGTTGGAGCACCTCGCAAAACCCTACAATAAACGATAATAAGACTATTGATGGTAGTGGAATTGGTAGTTTTATTTCCAATATTACCGAATTGTTGGAAGCTACTACTTATTATGTGCGAGCATACGCTACTAATAGTCAGGGAACATCGTATGGAACGCAGTATAGTTTTACTACACAAGCTACAACAGGTAGTATAAATGGTCATGACTGGGTAGATTTGGGCTTGCCAAGCGGATTGAAATGGGCAACTTGCAATATAGGAGCAACAAGGCCTGAACTATATGGCAACTACTATGCTTGGGGCGAAATTACCACAAAAACGGAGTATACAGCTGAAAATAGTCTGACATACAATCAACAGTTTAATGATATAAGTGGCGATGCTACATATGATGCAGCTCGTGCCAACTGGGGCAGTACATGGCGTATGCCTACCAAAGCAGAGATGGAAGAATTAGTAAATAACTGTACTTTTACTTGGACTACGCAAAGTGGCGTATATGGAATGATAGTAACCGGACCTAACGGAAACAGTATATTTCTTCCTGCTGCGGGAGAGTACCGCGGTTCGTCGTTATATTTCACAGATCTGTTTGGCTTATATTTCAGTTCTACGCCCTACGAGGGTTATCGCCTAGATGCGTACTACCTTTATTTAGAAAGAGGTGTCTCAAATGTAAGTCATAATTGTCGCTACGAAGGGTATACGATCCGCCCGGTATCTGATTAATGCGTGTAACATCTAAATATAAAGAAAGCGGAGCATTTGAGTGCTTCGCTTTCTTTGTTTTATGTGTGGATATAAAACATAAGGTAGATACAGCTTGCAGCTATATAAAGGTATAAAAATCTTTAGTCAGCTCGAGGTATTCGGCAGAGTAGGAGTTGTCTTCGTTGCGGATATATAGGGTAGGGGTTTCTGCCATACTCAACTCTTTTCTGGATAAGCAAAACATAATTCTCTTCACTTCTGCCGAGGGCTTGTTGGCCACAAGGGTAGTTTTAAAACAATGCAGTCCGTATTCTTTGGCTTCGGCTATAAACTTCAGCCCCTCGTTGTATGGCAGTATTGCTGCAAAAGTGCCGTCATCGTTCAGCAGCAGGTCTATGGCTGTTATAAGTTCAGCAAAGGGCAGCGAGTCGGTGTGTCGGGCTATGTTGCGTTTTGTTTTGTTGCTTTTAAGGGAGTCTTCGAAAAATGGAGGGTTCGAAACTATAATGTCAAAAGCATTCTTGTGCTGCGTTGCAAAGATTTGTGCCGTGCATTCTATAGCCTCAATATTGCCGCTCCAAGGCGAGTTTTTAAAGTTGTTGTAAGCATCGTTCCATGCACCATTGTCAATGTCTATTGCCGTTATTTTGGCGTTGTCTGAGCGTTGGGCTAGCATAAGCGAAATAACTCCGCAGCCCGTTCCTATATCTAGTATTTTGCCATCGGGTAGGGTAGGTGCCCATGCTCCAAGCAGTACAGCATCGGTGCCTACTTTCATCGGCGAGTTGCTGTCTTCTATAGAAAATTGTTTAAAGTTGAACATGCTATATTCGTTTTTCTCTACTCTAGTGTTTGGTTATAAAATAAGCGAAACAAACCGAAGTTTATTCCGCTTATTCGTTATTTTATAACTGCGATGCTTTTTATTCTTTACCTCTACGCGATGTAGTGTATATAAGTTTTAAAGCATTTACGTTACGAAGTTCTTGTTTAATATCCACGATGATACCCATACGAACGTCTTTATCGGCTTTGATAGAGGTAGTAAGCATTGGGCGTTCAGCCTCAATTCTTGCTGCTCTTTCGTTTTCGATAAATTCAGCTATATCGGATACTTCGGATATTTGGTCATTCAATTGAATACGAGGTTCGCGACCATATTTATGTTCGTCATTAGGCACACCCACATTAATGTAGCTTACCAATGATTTCTTCTCTAATTTTTGAACTTCCGATGCTTGAGGCACTTTGATTTTTATATACAAACTGCTTTCACGCATGTTGGTAATAACCATAAAGAAGAATAAGAACATAAACACGATATCTGACATAGACCCGGTATTAAGACCGGGAGTACCTTCTGATTTCGATTTTTTAAATCTTGCCATTATTTGTTCCCTCCAACTTTAGTAGGTTCGGCTTCCGAAATAGAGGCAGGAATAGCTTTGTCGATAGCTGCACGTTGTTCGTTTCCAAGTTCAGAGTATGATCTTTGGAACTTAACCAACGATAAATCTTCGCGCATCTCATTAATAGCTGCCATCAATTCGTTTTGAACCTGTATGTACATATCATAGGAAGTACCTCTATCGTTTTGAAGCGAAATAACACCCTTCGAAACTTGCATTGATCCTAACAAAGGTACGTCTACTGTTTCTTTTTCAGGTAAGTTTGAAAGGTTTTGAGGGTTGCTCAAAAATTCTTTTGCTCTATCTCTCAAAGCTTTCAAGTCGCCAATTTGTCCATCGAAAAGCAAATTATTTTGGCTGTTTATTTTAACCACAAATATATTTCTTTTGTGAACTTCAGGTGGAACCATACCTGGTTGGATAGGAGGTGGCAAACGGCGTGGAATACCCATGTCTGTATTGATAGATGATACCAACAAGAAGAATGTTAGTAACAAGAATGAAATATCAGACATAGAACCACTGTTCAATTCAGGACATTTTTTTCCCATAAATTCCTCCTATTTAAGTTTTTTCGTTACTTCACTATATATTATCGATAAAAGAGCTCCGCTAGCAAAGATATATACAGAGATAGCAGCTGCTCCAATCATTTTAGATAAGCTTTCACTTGTCTCTGTTCTTCTTAAGAAGTCTGCAGACAAGTCAGTACCTGATGATAATAGATATGCAACAGCAAAAACAACAACGAATCCGGCTACACCAATAAGTGTACCTCTTACCTTCTTAGGTTGTTCTTTTAAGTTTGCAAAGATTTGAATCAATGCAAATCCTATCATACCTAAAATAGCAGCAGCGATAAATGCTACGCATGTCCAGTAAGCTATGCCAAAGAATGTATGTACTCCTGAATCGGCTGGGGTATTCTTATCAAATCCCATTACAGGGCACATGATAGCTGCAGCACCTGCCAATATAGCAAGAATAATTACAATTGTAAAATATATTTTTCTCAATTTTTGTTCCATAATAGTTTAAGGATTAAATTGTTTATAATGAAATTAATTTCTCTTGGAGATTTAGCCCTTTATACTATTATTTTCTGTTTTTGATCAATATATCCATAAAAGTAATAGAACTATCTTCCATAGTGTTTACAAGGCCTTCGATTTTGCTAATCAAATAGTTGTAGCATATTTGAAGAATAAGACCGCAAATAAGACCGAATACAGTGGTGATAAGAGCTAATTTCATACCTCCTGCAACAACGGTTGGAGAAATGTCACCTGCTCTTTCGATATCATCAAATGCTTGTACCATACCGATAACTGTACCCAAGAAACCAAACATAGGAGCGATAGCGATAAACAAAGCAATCCAAGATAAGTTGCTTTCTAGACGTCCCATTTGTACACCACCATAAGAAGTGATAGCTTTTTCTACGTTTTCTAAACCTTCGTCGATGCGGTCTAGACCTTGGTAGAAGATGCTGGCAACAGGACCACGAGTGTTTCTACATATTTCTTTTGCAGCATTGTAGTCACCTTTTTTTACATTTTCTTCGATAGAAGCCAAAAGTTTTTCAACGTTTGTAGTAGCTAAGTTTAGATACAATACACGTTCGATAACTAATGCCAAACCTAAAAGAAGACACAATAAGATAGGAGTCATCCAAAGTGCACCACCTTCGATATATTTTTGTTTCAATACTTGGTGGAATGTAAGAGGAGCAGCTACTGCTTCTTCTTCTGTAGTTTCTACAGTAGCATTTGTGTCAGCAACAGCAGCGTTTGAATCAGCAACAGCAGCTGTTGTGTCTGTAGTTTGTTCTGTGGCTTCTGTAGCTTGAACTTGGTCTTGAGCTTTTAAGCCATTGAAATTGGAAAATGTCAATAATCCAGCTATTGACAATAAAGCAATTACTTTTTTCATGATAATTTAAACTGTTAATTATTAATTAGTTATTTAATTTTTCTTGTTGTCTATCAACGATGCAAATTTAGTCATATATTTTCAACTAGAAAAGCATTTTTTATTTTTTTACAATATTTCTTTTTGTTTTTTTATTTAAATGTATTATTATCAATTATTTATAAGTGAATATTTTTTCTTACTTATTTTCATCGAAAAATTTTGAATATTCAGGGTAAAAATACTGCGTTTTGGCTATTTCTTGGGGGTACATATAGTACACTAAATCGGCTTCCGAGCACACCTCACCATCGCTATTTATAAGTTCTGCCTTTATGTTGGCAAAGCGACGTCGTACTTCAAGAATTTTGGCACGCAAAAGCAAACTATTTCCCCTTACAAGTACAGGTTTGTGATATTTTACATTCATTCTAGATGTCACTCCCGATGTTTGACCTTTTACATATACAGCCCATGCTGCTATTTCGTCGAGCAATGTCGACTGTATGCCACCATGCAAAATGTTTGGATAGCCTTCAAAATATGTTTTAGGAGTCCATTTGGCACAAACATAGTCGCCATCTTCATAAAAGTCCATTTGCAGACCATGTTCGTTGTTAGGGCAGCATGCAAAACAATTGTAGCCTTCCAATTCGTGAAATGGGTTGTTTATTTTTCTCATAGTTCGTATTAGTATTTTCGTCCCAAAAGTTGGTTTACAAATCTACGCAATGGTTCTTTTTTATCATTTTCGGTATTTATCATTTCCAATTCTTGCAAACCTTTCGAAAAATAGTTCTCAATTTCTTTTTCAGTGATTCCTTTTATATCTAACTTGTCGTAGATGCTGAGTACTGACTTTATTTTTTCGGTATTGTCTGTAAGTGTTTCAGAAAACCATTTGCATAATCTGTTTCGTTCTTCAGTCGATGCTTGTTCCAAAGCCTTTAGGTAAAGAAATGTTTTCTTGTTGTCTTTGATGTCTGTTCCGATTGGTTTGCCAAATGTTTTTTCATCGCCAAAAGAATCCAACAAATCGTCTTGCAGTTGAAATGCCAATCCGATGTTTATACCAAATTCATACAAATGTTCTCTATCTGTTTCCGAACAATTGGCGTATAATGAACCTATTTTTAGAGCACCGGCAAGCAAAACAGCAGTTTTCTTACTAATCATGGTCAAATACTCGGTTAAACTTACGTCGGATTGTGTTTCAAAATCCATATCGTATTGTTGGCCGTTGCAAACGTCTATAGCCGTTTCGGTAAAAACATCAAGTATCTGATGTAGGTTGGAATGCGGTGTTTTCAAAAAATATCTGTATGCCATTGCAAACATTGTATCGCCCGATAAGATGGCAATGTTTTCGTTCCAACGTTTGTATACAGTTTCTTTGCCTCTGCGCATTGCCGACTTGTCCATAATGTCGTCGTGCAGAAGGGTAAAATTGTGGAAAATTTCAATACCAATAGCAGCATTCAAGGCCTGATTGCAATCGCCATCAAACAAATCGCAAGCAGCAAGTAGTAGTACCGGTCTTAGTCGCTTGCCTCCATCTTCCAAAGTGTAGGATATTGGTTCGTAAAGAAGTTTAGGCTCATCCATGAAATTTTGTTCGCCAAAACTTTGTTTTACTTTTTCTTGTATCGCTTCAATTGTATACATTGGTGCGTTTTTTTTCTTGTCAATAATTTAAAACTGCAAATTTACAAAAAAACATTGGAATAGCCAAAAACAATATTAATACATTTTGTAAATTAGGTGTTTACTATCGATATTTTTTCTCTTTCTGTATGGAGATCTTCCAATTTGTCTGTCTAGTTTTAGGCTTTTAGACTTGGAATTTATTCTTTTTACAGCTAAATATGGTCTGATTATTGATTGTATATATTCATAGTTTTATCACTATAAAAGTCGTTTTTAATTTTGCGATACAATCAAGTAGATTTCTTTGCTAATTGTGGATTTTTTGCAGATTATTGTTTTGTTTTTGATGATAGGGTTTGGTGAGCATAAGACCCCGGTTTCGCTTTGTTCATAATAGGGTATGAATTTGTGCAAGATTATTCGTCAAAAAAAAGGGTAAACTATTTTTTGTAACTAAATAAGCTAGGAAAATACGAGACTTTGATTAGGAAAATATAACAGTTTGAATATTGAATTTAACATGCTTTTATGAACTAAAACCTGAAAAAAAAAGTCTTATTATTGATAAAAACAAGTTTTGAAAGAGATGAAATAAAAATAGAGAAAAAATAAAAAAATATTATGATGTAATATCTTGATATGTATAGAAATAGATGTAGATGTTGAATTAAAATTGAAATAAAAGTAAATGAAAGTTTGGTACACAGCAAAAAAAATCATAAATTTGTAAGTTCTTTTACGGCAATAATAATTGTATTTTTTGTCGTAAAAATGTTATTTAAATGATTGAAAATTAGTACTAATATAATATACAAAATGATGAAAAAGCATGTAATACTTTTTGGAATTTTGGGGCTTATTTTGAATATTTCAATGCAAGCTCAAATACTAACGAAGTTTTCGACCGGATTTGAAACTGGTACTGCAACGGATTACACCATAACAGGAAGTAATACTTACAGTACAACCTACTATTCTGGTGGTTCGAGAGCTTTATTGTTGCAACAATCGAGAACTGCAGAGGCAATCTTGTTGTTGGATACAATAGATCTATCTCAGACTAATCCTTCATTGCAATATGCAACGTTAGAGTTTATGCACATTTGTAAAGTAAGGGCACAATCTACTATGTCGCCGGTTACTCAAACTCCCCCTTTTGGTGCAATAATTGAAGTGAAGAGAGTTGATGAAGAGAATTGGACACAATTAGGTGGAGCTCTGTATGATAGAAATTGGGGCGGTGGATCTTCGGATTTTAGTTTAAATGATTTTTTCTCAGATTATTCGTACTCTACTAGCTGGAATGCAGGTGTAAATTCAGATCCAGACAATAGTATGTGGAAGAAAGAGCGTTTCAATTTGGGGTCTTTGTTTTCGAGTGCAAGACCAGAAAATAGAAAAATACAAATTCGCTTCAGACTTCCTAAGGCCGCAGCCCCTCAAACAGGAGCTAATGCCGATAGTCGTCCGATATATTTTGGTTGGTTGTTAGACAATATAGTTGTTAATGCAAGTGCATCTTCGTTGGCTGTTCCGGTAATAAAAATGTTGGAATATCCAATCCAAGTATCGGCAGATCCTGCCGGACATCCAACAAGTCGTGATGTGTTGATAAAAGCAAATATTTCGACTACTGTAGCTCAAGGTATGTGTTCAGATTCTGTGTATGTTGTATATAAATTAGGGGCTTTACCTTATGAAAAAGTGAATATGACAAGACAAGGAACTACAGATGTATGGACAGCAAGAATTCCATTCTGTGGTTACGATACTTTGGTTGCTTTTCGTATAGTAGCACGTGATGCTACATTGAATTTCAATAAGGCAACTTTCCCTAATGATGAATCTGCTTACAGTTATTATTATTGTGTGAGGGGAAATGATGCCAATACAGGTTTACAAGACCCAACAACGACAATTGCTACTCACCCATTTCCAACGGCGGGAGATTGTCGAAGTGAGTATGTTTACGATGCACAAACATTACATGCTGCAGGATATTATAGTGGAGCAATAAGTCAGTTGCAATTTCAAGTTGCAAGTGGTGGAGGTACTACGTTAAACAATTTTACAATAAAAATGCAAAACGTTAGTACTACGCATCAAACATCATCTGCAGACTTTTCGACTACTGATATGAAGACTGTTTATGAGGGTTCTTATAGAACACCATCAGGTAGTGGTACGGTAGGTACCATTGTGTTTATGGATACATTCTACTATTCCGGAAACGATATATTGATGCAAATTTGCTACAACAATGCTTCTGATGGTGCAGCAACAACTATTAGAGCTATTCCAACTGTTACAAACAAAGCGGCTTTATCAATTCCATTGAATGCAAGTTGGGGTATGGATGCTTGTACTTATACAAATGGTGGTACTGATACTAAGCGTCCTTACTTTATATTTAAGTCGAATAAGAATTTGCCATTAATGAAAGATATGGGAATAGAAAGTATATTGTTGCCAAGTCAATCTACTCAGGCTAATACTCCATCGTCAATACAAGTGTCGTTGAGAAATATGGGTATGACAACTATAAATGGAGTGACAATATATTATAGTATTGATGGTGGTCCTGCACAATCTTATCGATGGTTTGGTTCGTTGGCCGGTCAGACTTCTACTCCTGTAACTATAACAACTACTGCTCAATTCACTCCGGGTTTTAAACGAATAAAAGCATGGGTAGGAGATACCTTAGAAATTGGTTCGGTATCTTATATTGATCATGAGCCACTTAACGATACTATAGAAAATACTTTTATCGCTTGCGATGGTCCTATGTCGGGTGTGCGCAATGTCGGTGGTGCCACTCCAGATTATGCTAATATTGATGAAGTTATAGAAGCATTGTATCGATGTGGTGTAAATGGGCCTCTTACAATCAGATTGGAACCTAAAGTTTACGAAAGAGAATTGTCTCTGCCTATTATCCAAGGAGTTTCTGCAACAAATGTTATAACATTTGAACCTATGAATGGTGCAGGAACAGTCGTATTCAAAACTCCAAATAGAGGTTCGTGTGCTTTAGATTTACAATACTCATCGTACATTAAATTTAAAAACATACTATTTACAACGCCTTCTGTTAACTCATCTAATGTACCATATATTGTGAAATTAGGTGTAACTAGTAGGGGATGTGAATTTGATTCATGTTCATTTATCGATAGTACAGTAGTTGGTTTATCATCATTGGTGTTCACTGGAGGTGCTAGCGATTTTAAGGTGCAAAATTGTTATTTCAAAGGTGGTATTGTAGCATTAAATTTAATGGGTTCGGCTGCTGACAATTGTGCATACAACAATAGTGTGTATCGTTCGTATTTCGAAATGTCAAGAGAATCGTGTATTAGAGCAACAAACCAAATATCATTAATAATTGATAGCAACGAATTAAACAATACTTCGACAAATCCAAGTTTTGTTTTGATGGTGCAAACTTGTCATGGAAATAGTTGGATTATAAATAATAAGGTGTATTCGTCTAATGGTGCTTCATGTTTCGGTGCTACAGATTTTAAAGGTTCAGCAAGTGCTTATGCAATTGTAGCAAACAATATGTTTGTGACCGAATCTAGTACTACGAACACTATTTATACACCTGTAAACATAATGAATGCCGAAAAAATTAAATATGTTTATAATACATCTAAAATAAATGTATCTAATTATTCTAATATTTCGGCTGCAACTATAGGTGGTAGTTTGGCTACAGATGTTCATGTCTTGAACAATATCTTTGTTTCGACAACGGCAAACAACTATGCGTTCAATTTTATACCTACAAGTAATAATTTTGTCATCGATCATAATTTGTATTATTCAGCTGGAGCAACATTGAACAGATATAATGGAACACAAGTAGCAAACTATACAGCATGGAAAAACTTGTTGCATACAGAAACTGGAGTTCATCATGATACAAACTCGTTATTCTTATTACCGGTATTCTTGAATGTTACTCCAACCGATTTGAGAACAGTAACAACAGCTATTCAAAATTCTGGAACTCCTATTCCGGAAGTAACAACAGATATGTTCGGTACATTAAGAGATACCTTGACACCATGTATCGGAGCTTACGAATCGGCTCCATTGTTGCACAATATTGCTTTAGAAGAAGTTTTATCACCATTGACATCGTGTGCATTGACTGTCACAGAGCATGTGGAAGTGGTGTTGAAAAACCATGGTTATGCAACAATACCAGCAAATAGTGCAACATTCTATTATAGAAGAGACAATGGAAACGTAGTTTCTCAAGTTATTGATAGAGAAATTCAACCTTTAGATACTATCCATTTCAGAGCTAATACAACTACAAACTTGTCTGCAGCAACTATAAGACAAGATAGAGATTATAATTTTACTGTTTGGGCAGCATTATCTTCTGATGATGATAAATCTAACGATACTATTCATCATGTGGTAAGTTCGTTGTATCAATTACAAGCACCAACTGCTCAAGTGGTTCCCGTAAATTATGGTACAGCTATCCAACTTGTCGCTCAAGGAGCAACATCGGCAGTTTATTGGTATGAAAATGATTCTACAGATGTTCCATTTTTAAGAGCTCAATCGTATCAAACTGATACATTATATAGAGATGTTACATATTATGTCGCTCAACGTGATGAAGTGCCATTATTAAAGATTACAGAAGTCCAATATAACAAAGAGTTTAATGGTCTTACTTATCCTTATCCATCATATATGTCGTCTAATGTAAATTTTGCTGTAGAATTGTCTAATGTTGGAAATTATCCTATAAACATAGGAGGAGATACTCTTTTGATTGTAAGTAAACAATCGTCCTATAATAATAAAGTAGTAACTTTACCTGATGTAACTATTCAACCGGGAACATCTTATGTTATTATTTATAGAACTGGAGCATATACTGATAGTTTAGTTCATTATTCCGGAGTTGCTATAAGTGCTATTACAAATCAAAATGATTCTAGATCTTATTGTGTTGGTATTATTTATAAAAGTAATGGTGTTGTGAAAGATGCAGTTCTTTTGAATTCATTATCTTCTACAGCTTCTGATAATACTTGGTGGACAAGCCAAGGTGTTCCAAGTTCTGTTTGGACCGGTAATTTTTCGCTTACCGGAACGCAATCTGTAGGTATTCGTAGAATTAATGCTTCTTCAAATTCATCTTCAGGTTGGGTTGTATGTAATGGAAGTCCATATAGCATGTCGTTGGGAACACTAGAATCAAATCTTATTTTACATCACGATAATGGTTGTTTGGGTTATCGTTCAGCTATTCAAGTAACAGTACAAAATATACCTGCAATGAATTTGCAAGTATCTAATGTAAACGTATCAAATGAAGGATGTTCGTTGTATGACGAGACTATATCTTTAGATTTAACTAACCTTGGTATTGGTGAAATTACTAATCCGGTAGTACAATATAGTGTAGATGGTGTACTTTATCCTGCCGATACGTTGAACCAAACAGTTGGACCATTCTCTTCTATATCGCATACTTTTACTTCGTTGGCAGATTTGAGAAGTTATAATCTTAATAGAACTTATAATGTAAAAGTTTGGGTTCATGCCGTAAATGGAGATAATGTTAGAGATAACGATACTGTTAGATTTCAAGTACAATCGTTCTATACTCCGAATGTACCGATTGTAGATTCTGTATGGATAAATGAATATGCTACTACTGATACTTTATATTCATCAGTTCCATTGACAGATACATTGGCTTGGTATGACCAAAATGGAAACTTATTGCATATAGGTAATACATTTATTACAGATACTCTATATCAAGATACACGTTACCAAGTGAAAGCTTTGGGTGTTGTATACGAAGATGCTCATTTAGGTAGTTTGGCTACGGCGACACTTAATAATGTATATGGTCCATATAATAGTAGCTATAAATATAGAAAAGAACAATATATAATTAAAGCACGAGAGTTGGCTGCATTAGGATATGAAAGTGGTATTATTCAGCATTTGTCTTTCTATTTGGATAGTGTTATGATTCCTAGTGGAGGGGCTGTATATTCTGAATATACTATCAATATGGCAACTACTAGTGATTCTGTATTTTCGGGCAATAATAATTGGAAAAGTGTTCCGTTGCAAGTATATCATGTGACAAATGATACTATTAATAATAGTCAAAAGGGTTGGAGAACTCATGTATTGGATACTGCCTTTACTTGGGATGGACAATCAAATATTGTTATTCAAGTTTGTTATGCTTTGACTGAACGTTCCGGAAAAATTAGTACACGCTATACTACTGCTTCTACTAATTCGGTATTATATAAAGGTCTTGACAATGTTCCAATGTGTGATACATTATTAACAGGATCAAGAAATGCATATCGTCCGGATATTAAGTTCGGATTTGTAGGATATGCTTGCGAAAGTGAAGCAAGGGATATTGTAGTTACATTAATAGGAGATCCGGAAGCTGATATATCATTACAATCAATAGTAGGATTGGAAGAAACTGGTAACCTTTCTGGAACTCCAACAGAGATCGCTGTTTCGTTGAAAAATTATGGTAGTGATGTATTTGGAGGTGTTAGTTCTCCTGTTGTAGATTCATTAATTATTAGTTGGGAACTTGATGGTACATTAATGAGCAGTACTCTGTATACTGAAGCATTATTGCCGGCAGTTTTAGATACAGCTGTTATTGATACACATTCGTTTACTCCGGGAACACATTGTATACGTATATATATAACATGTGTGAAAGATACAATAAAATCCAATGATACTGTTTCTGGTTGTTTCTTATTCTGTTTCCCTGCCGGTACACAATATATAGGACAAGGACAAACGTATGCTACATTTAATGATGCTATTACATCATTGACTGGAGCCGGTATTTGTGGTCCGGTTGTATTTGAAGTATCTCCAGGTATATACAATGAACAAATTATTATACCAAGTTTTTCTGGTTTAGATTCTGTTAATACAATAACATTCCGTTCTTCTACCGGAAATCCTGCAGATGTTGTTATAAAATATATTCCAACATCAACTAATAATTTTGTTGTAAAATTCAGTGAGACTCATGATATTTCATTCGAAAATATGACAGTTTATTCTACAACAGCAACTAATAGTGTGAATAATACAACGCCTGGCAACGTATTGGTACTAGAAAATTCTAGAGAATTATCGTTTGTTGGTAATATATTTAGAGCAAAGGGAAGTACCTTGGTTAAGAGTAGTCAGACTAATGCAATTACATTAACAAAATCTGTATCTGATGTCATTTTTATGAATAATATTATTGATAGTTCTTATGTAGGAATTTTGAACAAAGTAGGAGATGTCGATGATAATATCAGTAATATCATAATTCAAAACAACGAGATTAGAAATTTCTATTTTAGAGGAATTTCTTTGAGAAAAGTTGGAAATGTTGATATTGTTAAAAATAGAGTAGAAACTGGTTCTTTTGATGGTGGAAAACAATTGACAGGTATTTATTTGGCTGAACATTATGGAATATTTGATGTTTCGCAAAATATTGTCAATTTGATTGATAATAAAAATGGTTTGAAACAGGGTATCCATATTGGTGTAACAACAGGAACTTCGTTAGAACCAAATCGTTTGTACAACAATATGGTGTCTGTAGTTGGTAATGGAAATGCAACTATAAAAACACTAGGTATTTATGTTGATAGTTCGTCTTATCTTAACGTATATTTTAATACGGTAAGAGTTCAAGCTGGTGCAAGTTCTTCAATTTCAAGAGGTATAGAGTTCGTAAATACTGATAATGTAGTTGTTAAAAATAATATATTCTCTAATTTTGGTAAGGGATATGCCTACTATGTTACAAGTCCTACTTGTGTAGCACTTTCAGACTTTAACAACTTCTATTCTAATAGCTCTGCAGATGCCAGAAAATTTGTTTATTGGGGACAAGATGTTGATTCAATAGGAAATTTGATAGTTCTTTCTAATAATGATTTGAGTTCTCTTGATGAAAAACCATATTTTAGAAGTACTGATGATTTGCATTTATCTTTAGGTACTACAGTAGGAAAAGCTGAATATTTGACAGATGTGACAATTGATATTGATGATGTGATTCGTTCTTCGATTCCTCGTCCAACTATTGGAGCTCATGAATATATACGTCCTATACACGATTTAGCTGTTATGGAAATACTTTCACCGGTTGTTTTAACAGAATATACTAGAGGACTTGTAGATTCTACGACAACACTTATAGAAGGGGATTCTATGTTAGTATTAGTTAAGATAATTAATACAGGATCATCATTGGAAACTGGTGCAACATGGGATGCTTATATTGCAGGAAACGAAGGATTGAGAAGTATTCAAAGAGTATTGCCGGCTATGAATCCTCAAGATGTTCTAGTAGATTCTGTTTATATTCCTATGGTATTAGGTGTATTGGATACTCAGATTGTAGTTTCTCAAGTGTCTTGTGTGGGTGATACTTCTACGTTTAATGATACAGTTTCTAATCTTGCTTATTTATATCCTGCATTTAATCTACAAGCAATGACTACTACAGTGGATGTTGGAGATGGATGTAGATTATATGATGCTCCTGTTATTGTTACATTGAAAAATGTAGGTAAGAAACCGATACCAACCAATTTACCTATTGGTCTTGGATATCAAGCTACGTTTAAATCTCAATCGGGATCTACTGTGTCTCCATCTACTCTGCCGACAGTACCTTACGAAGAAACTGTTTTCTTGACAGAAGAATTGGCTGTTAATACGACTGTTGATGTGACTATATCGAACTATGCAGATATTTATCCACATGGTTTGACAAAAGATATAAAAGTAGACGTTCGTTCTTGGGCAAAATTAATGTATGATGTTAAAGAAAATAATGATACTACAGCAAAAGTTACAGTGAACTCGTATCATACACCGGTAACACCTGTTGGTATAGATACAACTATTCCTTTTGCAACATTGGTTAAATTGAATGCTACTCAATCACAAAATCGTCCAATCAGATGGCATTTAGACTCTTTAGCAGCTCCATTTTTCGAAGCTACAAATTATAATTTGTCTAAATCATACACCTTGGAAAGTACAATTTTCTCGGATACTGTATTCTATTTGTCTGCAATAAGTCCTGCCGGTTGTACAAGTTATTATGATATACTTAGAGTTACAGTGTTAAATCCTAAGGAATATGATGTTTCTCCAATAGCAGTGGAAGAACCTGTAAACAAGGTGTATATGAGTCAAGATACGATAAAGATTCGTTTGAAAAACTATGGTACTCAACCTATATCTAATATTCCTGTAACTTACAAGAAATATAGATCTAATAATGTTAATTTAGAATATCAAGAAGTAACAGAAATTTGTGGTATGATGATACAACCAAATGATGAGTATGTATTTGCATTTGATTCGTTGGCTAATTTTGAAATAATAACAGGAGTTCAATCATATACTATAGAAGCATGGACAAATCTTGCTAACGAACAAACAAGAGAAAATGATACTATTGTTACAGCGCGTACGCCAATAAATGAAGTTACTTATTGTGAACCTCAAATAAATAGTGCATCGGGCATGGATATAACTCGTGTAAGAACTGGATTGTTGGATAATAGTGTTACACCTATTGGGCATACTTATATGAATTTTGTTAATTATACATTACCTAATATTCCAACTTTGTCGTTATATAAAAATCTTACAGATACATTGTTTGTAAGTGCACAAGATAATGAATCTTATGAAAGTAGATCTCCTGGTTTCGTTCGTGCGTATATAGATTGGAATAGAGATGGTATGTTTAATGAAAATACTGAAGTTGTAATGGTGTCAGATACATTATTCTCGGGAAGTACTGTAAGTAGTGTATTTACTGTACCTGATGATGCTTATTATGGACATACTCGTATGCGTATTATTTTGAACTCGAAAATGGACCAAGAATATAATGCCGCTCGAGATACGTTTGCATTCCCAAGAGAAGGAGTTTGTCCTACTTTGTCGAGTGGATGTGTTCAAGATTATTTGGTTAACATTAGAAAACCATTGCAAAACAATGTAGCGTTGGTTAGAGTTGTTAATCCGGTAGATGGTATGTTAGGAAGGACAGATTCTATACGAACTATACAATTGTTGTTGGCAAATTATGGATTAAATACAGTAACAGACGTTGTTATCAATTATAGTTATAATGGAGATACTGCAACATACAATTGGACTGGTAATTTGCTCTCTATGGAATCGCAGACAATAAGTTTACCTGAACATATATTTGGTAAAGGTACAACTGTGTTCAGTGCATGGATCGCTCCGGCAAATGATCAAGATACTACAGATAACTTTGTATGGAAAGAATTCCACAGATTCCATCAAATACAATTGGAATATAGAGATGGATTTGAAGACATGGCTACTAAAATGTATGCTCCTGCCGGTAAAACAAAATACGATAGAAATCTATGGGAAGTTGGTAGTCCGGCTAAGAATCGTATTACAACTGTAAAAACTGGTGTAAATTCAATGGTTACTGA
Source organism: Bacteroidales bacterium (assembly GCA_017561155.1). Classification (GTDB taxonomy): domain Bacteria; phylum Bacteroidota; class Bacteroidia; order Bacteroidales; family P3; genus HGM05376. Next base: position 18,179 of record JAFZDP010000054.1, read on the forward strand.
TGCTGATGCTACTGTAACAGTGTCTGGAACTTATGGTAATAGAAGTATTCTTTATAGTCCAATATTTGATATAGGACAAGTAAAACCTGATACTTTGATTTTCTGGATGGCTCGTAATATACCGGATAATGCAAGTTTAAAAATTGAATATTTGAACTACCAAAGTAAGTGGAAAGCAATTGGTTCGGCTACTGATGGAAAATCGGATAGTTGGTACAATGGCGGTACTGAATTTACATCAAATTCGGCAGGATATTCTTATGAAAAATGTTGGTATCCATTATCATCTATTTCAGCGACAGGAGACTTTGCTCAGTATACACAGTTGCGCTTTGTTTATACAGCAAAAGAAAGTGCTGCAGCCGGTGATGGTGTATCTATCGATGATATAGAAATAAAGAGAGCTCAACGTGCTATTGATGTGGGTATAGTTGATATTCCATATCCTACAACTCCAAAATTTGGACAAACTATATCTCCGAAGGTTGTAATTAAGAACTATGGATACGATACAATTAGAGAATGTGTAGTCGCATATCATCCACATGGTTCTGCATTGCCTAAACGTGAAACTTGGAGAGGAGTTCTTGCTCCAAATGATACAGTAAGTTATGTATTCTCGTCAGGTAATACATTTACTATTGATAAAACATTCCCTGATACTTTTGCAATATGTGCATATACAATTAATGAACAAGACTTGTATTGGGATAACGATTCGGTTTGTTTAGATTTCTATCTATCCCCATTGGATGTAGATGCCGGTATGATTGAAATTGTAAAACCTTCAGGTAATGTTATTGCAGGAGATTCTGTTTCTGTTACTTTAAAAGTAAGAAACTTTGGTGCAACACCTATCGAAACTATGAGAGTAGCTTATATGTTCAATGGAGAAGAACCTGTTTATGAAACAGTGAACTTTATTGATGAAATGGGTGAAGCATTGCAAACATTTGAGTATTATGATTACACTTTCAGTCAAAAGATACGTGCGGTGATGGGTGTGATGGAAATATCAGGAACTACAATATTGGTTAATGACGAATATGTTTATAACGATTCTTTGACATCAAGAATTTATGGTATTTCTGCTGTTGCCGATATTTCTCCTGTAGAAATAGTTTTATCAGAATCTCATACTTCGGTTAGTGTCGGATTGAAAATAGCAAATGTGGGTTCGTTGGGTGTGAACAACTTTGAAGTGGGTTTCTACTACGATAATGATACTAACACTCTTGTAAGAGAAGTATTCTTCAGAGAAGGTAATCCTGTTCCGGCTTTGGATACTGTAATTCATGTATTCGATACTATACTTGCAAAAAGAACTGTACCATACGATGTGTTTAAAGCATTTGTATATTACAGATACGATGTGGATAATTCTAATGATACAACTACTGCAATAGCTAAAGGTATTGTTGATATGCGTGCCGATACTATATATGTAGAAGAAAATGAAAATCCGGATTGTCGTGTTCGTATTAAGGTAACGAATGTAGGTACAGGGGTAGTTGGTGGTACTTCAGCAACAACATTGAGAGCTAATGTCAATGGTATAAACTTGTCTGCTAGTACAAGGGATATAATGTTGCCGAACCATTCCTACGAAATAATGTTTGAACAAAAAGTACCTAAGAATTCGGACAGATATTACGAAGGAGCCGGTATGGTTAGAGCTACTAATGATGTTGATAATACTAACGATTCAACATTTACTGTGATGGCTGTTGACTACTTCGGTATCGTAAACATTGTAGAAGACTCTATTGTGTTGGAACAAAATTATCCTAACCCATTTGCCGATAAAACTACAATTGACTTTAGTATCCCAACATCGGGAAATGTTAAATTCTTTGTAGTTAACACATTGGGAAGAATGGTATACCAAACTAGCAACTTCTACGAACAAGGTAGACATTCTATCGACTTCTCTTATGCCGAACTTACAACAGGTATCTATTATTACGGTATCGAGGTAAATGGTAAACGCTTGATGAGAAAAATGATTTTCAGAAAATAATAGTTGATATTTAAATTACTTGAGGGACGGACTAAATGTCCGTCTCTTTTTTTTAGACTTTAATTATATGTTGCAGCGGTTTATATACGAAATAGAGTCTCAATCTTTGTTCACTTCCACCGATACTATATTGCTGGCAGTAAGTGGTGGTATGGATTCTGTGGTTATGTGCGAGTTGTTTTATCGTGCCAATTATAAGTTTGCGATTGCTCATTGTAATTTTCATTTGAGGGTGAACGATTGTGATGTCGACGAGAAATTTGTAGAGCAGTTGGCTAAAAAATATAATGTCTCATTTTATTCAGAATCGTTTGATACTATAAAATATGCCTCAGACAACAAATTGTCTATCGAAGAAGCTGCACGAAATTTACGATATAATTTTTTCGAACAAATATTATCTACTCATGGTTATGCATACGTTGCAACGGCACATCATCGGGATGATGCTATAGAAACTTTTTTTCTAAATCTTATGCGTGGAACAGGTATTGTTGGGTTGCACGGAATATTGCAAAAGAACGGTAATATAATCCGTCCATTGCTTGCCTTTGGACGTGATGAAATAGAACATTTTGTAAACGAAAATAATTTAGATTACCGAACTGATTATACTAATGCAACTCTCGATTACAAACGAAATAAAGTTCGACATTTGTTGCACCCTTTGTTTAGAGAATTGTCTCCCTCGTTCGACAAGACTATGCAAAACAATATGCGACATATTGCCGATGTAGAGAAAATATATAAAGACGCTGTTGAGAAAAAGCGTGAACAATGTATGAAACCTTATAAGAATGGCTTCAAAATATCGATAAAAGAATTGGAGAGTTTGAATCCATTGCGAACATATTTGTATGAATTTCTAAGTCCATTTGGGTTTGGAGAGTCGGCAGTTGGGGATATAATAGATGCATGTGGTGCTACCTCGGGAAAGAAGTTTTTTGCCAAGAATTATTATTTGATAAAGGATAGAGACTACTTGTTTGTATACCCATTGGTAGATGACAGTGTTGAAAAAGAAGTTTTTATTGCAGCAGATTTGTGCAGTATAGAACACCCTATACCTTTGACTTTCGAATATGACGACAATGCCAATGATTATAAATTTGATTTTGTTTCCGCCAATGCCTATTTCGATGCGGATAAAATACAATTTCCGTTGTGCCTCAGAAAATGGAAACAAGGTGATAAGTTTCAACCTTTTGGTATGAAGGGAAAGCGTAAGGTTAGCGATTTTTTTACAGATGCTAAACTCTCGATACACGACAAAAAAGATGTATGGTTGCTGTGTAGTGCTACTGGCGAAATAATGTGGATAGTAGGTATGCGAACAGATGACAGATTTAGGATTACACCACAAACAAAAAAAATACTAAAAGTTAGTTGTTCTCTCACTTCTAACTGAAAAACTAACAACTCCCCCCCCTGTAGCGCTACGCTACCGCTACACTTTGTGAGTTGTGAAAGTATAGAGGGTATAGAAAGTAAAGAGGGTATAGAAAGTAAAGAGGGTATAGAAAGTAAAGAGGGTATAGAAAGTAAAGAGGGTATAGAAAGTAAAGAGGGTAAAGAGGGTAGAGAAAGTAGAGAAAGTAGAGAGGGTATAGAGGGTAGAGAAAGTAGAGAGGGTATAGAGGGTAGAGAAAGTATAGAGAGTATAGAGGGTAGAGAAAGTATAGAAAAGTATAGAAGGTATAGAAGGTAGAGAAAGTATTTATTAATAACTAATTATAAACAACAAAAGGATGCAGAACCGAAGTTCCACATCCTTAAAGCGGCAAATCCGTAATTCCAAAAATCCGTAAATCCGTAAATCCATAATTCCGTGATTCCAAAAATCCGTGATTCCATAATTCCAAAAATCCGTAAATCCGTAATTCCAAAAATCCGTAATTCCAAAAATCCGTAATTCCAAAAATCCGTAATTCCAAAAATCCGTAAATCCGTAAATCCATAATTCCGTGATTCCAAAAATCCATGATTCCATGATTCCATAAATCCGTAATTCCGTAATTCCGTAAATCCGTAATTCCGTAAACTATCCTTCAAATCCACCACCACCACCGTTGTTGTTGCCACCATTGTCGGGGTTGTTTGGTTCTACCACTTCGTCGCCATCACCGTTTGGCAGTTCTACACCATCGTGGTTAGTGGTAATACGTTGATACACTTTCTCGTCCGCAGTCAAATCCAAGCATTTCCATACGCCGTCAAGAGTTAAATCAACATTCGCTAACTTCTCTTTCAATTCTGTGCTTGGACGGAAGTTGATGTTCAAACCACGAAACTGACTCAACCCTGCATCTTCGGCACTCTTCACTGTCTTGCATTCGCAACTAAGTGAGAATATACCAAATCCAGGCAACTCGATGCTGTGTCCGTTAAGTAAATAATTCTCTATTGCCTCGGTTATGCCGCATACACTGGCACTTACAAATGCTTGTGGTACATAACTGTTTTTGGTTATGGTTTTTACCAATTCTTCACCATCTATGGTGGTGTAGCGGACAGGATAAAGTTTGTATCCGCTTGCTACTGTGTTGGAGTTCAAATAATTGATGTTTTGCTCCAAACTTTTCAATACTATTTTACTCATTTTTTTGTGTGTTTTAATTTTTATTATTATCAAGGACTTGAGTCGTAAGACGTGAGACTTTTGTCCTTTGTCTTTTGTCCTTTGCCTTTATATATAAATAGTATCAAATTTTGAAAAAGCAGAAAAAAAAGAGATTTTTTTGCATAAAAAGCAAAAAAAATCTCATATTGTTTTGTTTGTTGTTGTAAATCAATTATATAATATATAGAAATATTCCTCTAAAAAACAGAACAATTTTGTAGCACAAAAAACAAAATTGTTTTGTTTTATCTTATCGCTACTTTTTTATATATATCCAGATATTTTTATTATATATCTAGATATCCAGATATCTAGATA
>JAFZDP010000055.1 GCA_017561155.1 Bacteroidales bacterium
TAGCTGCTTGTTGGGCTGTGGTCTGTGACGTAGCGGCAGGTGCTTCGGCTTGTGCCACCAAAATTGGCTGCAGCACTTCTGTGGTCGGCACAGTAGGTACGACATTGGTGCTTATAGCCCAAAAGCCTATGGCTATAGCTGCCACACATGCTGCCGCTGCCGCTATGCGCAACACCGGTTTTGGTACAAGGCGTTTTCGTGTTTCGGCTGTTTGCCTTGCTGCCTTAAGGCTTTGGCGAAACTCGGCTTCGGTGGTTTTGCAGTATCGCATTATTGCAAAGGCACGTATAATGGGAGCATCGTCCTTCCACTTGGGTGGAATGGTTGTAAGAGAAAGGAAATAGGAATACAGATAGTCCATCTCCTCGGTTGTAATATCGACATCGAAGAATTTTCTCACCAATTCGTCAATATATTTTTCATCATTCATATAGGCTCCTTTTCTTTATCATGTTTTTTCTTATCTTATTGTTTATTCTTTTTAAATGGTTTCGCACCGTCATTTCGGCTACCCCCAGCAGCGTGGCTATCTCTTTGGCCGACATTCCCCCAGTGTAGAACATGGTTATGATGTCTTTCTCGTAGGTAGGCAGGCCGTTGACCTCTTCTTGCAAAATATTTTCTATTCGGTTTGGAAAATATTCCTCGTATGGATTTTCGGCAATTTTGTATAATTCTTTGTCCGATACCTCTTCGAGCATAAGTGTAGTATTGGCGTGTTTGAGCCGCTGCACCGCGTTGAACAATACCCTGAAGGCATAGGCATTCACATCGTCGGCAGCAGCAAACCTACTACGTTTTTCCAAAACCCTCCGGCACACCTCCTGTGCCAGATCTTTCGACTGTTCGAAATTGTGCAGCATTCCCAAGGCCGCTCCAATAAGTTTGGGCAGCAGTACTACGAGTGCCTCATCGACATGGTTGTGTGCCACACCGTCGAGGCTGTCGGTTTTCACCTTGTTTTTGTCCAATTTCAACAATCGCATTTATATACTATAGTCTACATTGCTTCTTATATTTTACCATACATGTCAGCCGTTTTGCAGGGGCTCTTTCTGTCGTCCCCTTATATATATAAAGCAGCAGGTGTGTAAAAACCACAAATATTTAACTCTACAAAAACACCAAAACACTATAACTCAGCAAGAAAAATTTCAGCTTAGAAAAATGCCATTAACTTTTGTGTTAAAATCTTTCCTACACACATCTGCTTTGTATAGACAGTGGTTTGCAAAACACTTATACTCCGCTTCCGAAGGCTTTTTCAGGCCATGCTACACCCCTAAAAATAACACCCTACCGTCGTATCCGCCACACCCTATCATAAACCTCGCCACGGTATACCATGAAACAAACGACAATTGGAGGGCAGATGTTGCATACGCACAAAAAAATAATGCTTTGATGTGTTTCATCAAAGCATTATTGCCTTTAAAAGCAGTCCCTTATTAATTATATCTTGTCTACCAATCGTAAGAAATTGTCGGGTACCTGAGTTTCGAACTCCAACTCTTGCTTAGTTACGGGGTGGGTAAACGCCAGTTTGTAGGCATGCAAGGCCACTCTGTGAATAGGGTCGGTAGTGCTGCCATATTTGCTGTCGCCCACTATCGGGTGTTTTATATCCTGCATGTGCACGCGTATCTGATTTTTTCGGCCTGTATCCAACTTCAAATCTACAAGAGAGAAGTTTGGTTTTCGTTTTAATGTTCTGTAGTGTGTTATAGCCAACTTGCCACCATTGTCCACCTCCGACGAGTAGGATACAAACATTTTATTGTCCTTAAGGTACGACTCTACAGTGCCCATCTCCCTTTCCAAGAAGCCTTCCACCACCGCAACATATCGGCGGTCCGACACTATGTTTTTCCAATCGTGCTCGAACATCATGCTTATCTTTTTGTCCTTGGCAAATATCAGCAATCCCGAAGTGTGCTTGTCCAGTCTGTGCACGGTATGTGCACGACAGCGCTGACGGGTGAAAGCAAAATAGTCGTTCAGCACCTTCTGCACCGACTCTTCGGTAGTAGGGCTGTTGGTTACTATGCCTTCACGTTTTTCTAGAACCACTATATACTTGTCTTCGTACACTATCCTAATCCATTTGCTGGAAAATTTTCGTTTCTCGGCTTTGTTGCCGATACGCACCACCATGCCCGGCTTCAAGGCATAGTTGTATTGGCTCACCACCTCGTCGTCGACCCATACCAAACCGTTGGTAAGCATATTCTTGACCTTGGTACGACTTATACCCGACATCTTGACCATAAGGAATGCCATAAGTTCGGCAGGTTCGCGAACCACAAACTGCACGCCCTTACGTTCTCTGTTTAAATCTGTTGCATTCATTGTATAGATTATGTTTTGAAACTGCAAAGATACATATTAATTTTGACATATCATCAAGCATGTTCTAAAACTACTACATTGGCACGCAAAAAGCAACACTTGGCAGCAACACCTTGCTACCTCGACTTGATTAGCAACGCCCCTGTTTTCTGATAGTTTTTATCCCTGATAACTACATTGTAGTAGTACGAGCCATCGGGCAAATTGGTAGGGCACCATGTATTGTCGTAGTTTTTGCTTTCAAATATTATCTTGCCCGAAACAGAGAACACTGCTACATATACGTTATTGTAGTTTTCCAATCCTTTTATCACCCAGCAGTCGTTGATGTTGTCGTGGTTTGGCGTTATTATGCGAGGTATACTAAGCTCTGCGGTAAACATCTCTTGAAGGTACTTGGCCAGCGAATCGACATTTTCCTGTTCTATCTTTTGCACCTGTTCGAATATCTCTCCAAAGGTTTTGTCCTCTTCCATTCTAAGCTGTTGCAACACCTCGGGTATCGGCTCTTGTTCTTGTTTAGGATTTTCAAACACGGAAACATCGGCCACAGTAGCTTCGGTCTCCGCCACACGACTGTCGGCAGATACAGATGTGGCAGTATTGTCGGCCATATACACAGCTTCGTCCACCACGGTATTGTCGGCTACGACATCGGGCACTATGGCGTCAGGTTCTACAGCTTGTGCCACCTCGGCATTGAATATTGTAGTAGCAGCAATAGAGGCAACATCGGGCTGCATCACCGACTCTATATTGGCTGTAGCAGCAGTGGTATCGTCTTCGTCGTGATGCGCTACGACTACTGTATCGGCAGCTGCAGGGTTGTCGTTGTTCCACCCTATCACCGCCACTGTGGCCACCACGGCAGCTACTATGGCAGCAGCCACCACCGCCACAACCTTAGAGGTTGCCATAGCGGTAGCACCCTGGGCCATCGAGGTCGACGACCGACGTGCCGCTTCCGACACCGACGACTGCGAAACACCTCCTTCCAAACGCGACGACAACTGCTGCCATACGACATCGGGAGGGGCTACCTCGCTATTCTTCAACTTATCTTTATACAATTCTTCTATATTCATTCCTTAACCAAATTATATTCTTTCAACAATTCTTTCTCGTTTTGCAACAATAGGTCTTGCAGCTTGGCACGCGCCCGGTAGTAGTAGGTTTTGACCACCGAAGGGTTTACCTGCAACTCTTTGGCAGCCTCGAGAATCGAGTATTCCTCCATCACCACCATATTGAAAATAGTACGTTCCTTGGCATTGAGGTTGTGCAAATACTGCACCAAGCGCCGTTGCTCCTCCGACGAAAAGGCCGCATTGTTATCGGTCAGGATATTGTTGTGAACATCGTCTTGTGCTTCAACAAACATATTGTTGTGTTTGGTTCGGTGAAAATTGTCGAGGGCTTGGTTGACAAAAATCTTGTACATCCACCCCTCAAAATCGCCATCGCCACGATAGTTGCCTATCGAATTGAAGATTTTAAGAAACCCCTCTGTCAGTATATCCTGAGCCTCCGACGAATTGGACGCATAGCGCAGACACACCGCATAAAAGCGAGCCTTGTACTTTTCGAACAAAGCCTTCTGTGCACACGGTTCGCCTTTTGCACATCGTTCTATCAAATTTTGCATATCCTGATTCATCGCTATAAAGACCCTTTATTTTTCAATTTGGTATACAAACTCTGCGTTAAAAAAATATAAAAAAACAGAACTTCCTCATTCGAGAGCTCGAAAAAGAAAGTTCTGCCATGTAATATAGTAGTTGGTGCCGCATACAACCCACAATAATCTGATAGTCCTATACCGCACACAGCTACTCTGCTATTGTTTTACAAAATGTTCCTTACGCAACAAATCGTTTACCGTCTTTACAGGATTGAAAGTCTCCAACGGCACCTCGACAAATATTGTAGTCCAGTTGGCCATACTTCCGTTCCATAATCCCGGCAGCTCTTGCGATTTTACCACCTGAGCACCTACCGTTTTCTTGGTTATAAAGCCGGCTTCTTTGTCTACAAAATCTTTAAGGCGATATTTAATCCCTTTGGCATTGCGTAGTCCACACACCAAATCGACAGGGTTGAAGTGCGTCGACGCTTCGAATATCTCGTTTTGTACAGAGTCTTTACGATTGATCTGTGCCGACTCTACTATCTGCAAACTCTTTGTACCATCGGCAGCCTGTACCCAAAACGGACCGCCACCGGGTTCGCCAACATTCTTGACCATACCGCAAACACGAATAGGACGACGAATCTTTGACAATAGGTATTCTACTCGTTTCGACTTTGAAAAATCGGAGGCAGCATACACACTAAGATCGATATTCAAGGAGTTGACCATCATGTTTTCTATTCTTTCCAAATCCTCGTCGGAAGGTTTGCCTCGCAATATAAGTTCGGCCTCGAACACTTGTTTTTGCTTTTCCAACAACACACCGCCCAATATTTTTTTGTACTTAACGCTGATATTGTTGCCATCGCCTTTAGGGTCGTCGGGAACTACATTATCGATATTCTTGATAAACACAATATCGATATCGTCGAGCACGCCCAAATTGCCAATCAAAGCACCATGTCCACCCGGACGGAACACTATGTTGCCATTCTCGTCGCGAATAGGATTATTATACTCGTCGACAGCAACGATATTGGTATTTCGTGCTTGTTTGGAATAAGTGACATGAAACTTGTTGGATATAAAAGAATAGTAATACTTTCTGATTTGAAGAGTCTCGCGACCAAACATGCTACTATGTTCTGCCGATACAGTGAAGTGCAAATTAACATTACCATCTCTCGACTGTGCATATCTGCGTCCTTCGGTGAAATGTTCGAACATGGCAGTACGCGCAGCATCGGAATACTTATGGAACTTTAGCACCGCTTTAGGTTTCTCGCCATAGCCCAAAAACCGATTTCCCAACAAGCAATTTATTATCGTTGCATAGTCGGCACGTTGCAAATAGTCTTCGATATCCATACCGGCTTTTGCCATCACGTCTTTCAAATCGTCGTAAAAAGCAAAAGACTTTATATTATCGATAAAGGTTTTTACTGTAGGATATTCCTTCTCGATAGTATCGGACACTCCATTGTAGGTGGAAGAAAAGGCATATAAATCCTTAAACATTCGCGATGCAGCCCCCGAAGCAGGAACAAACTTAAGTATTCGTTTGGTTGTAGAGTTTTGGTTGTAGTAGTTTTCGTAGTAGTCTTCTTTTTCGGCCGACAATCGTAGTATACCACCATTTTCGACAGTGGCAGGCGAATGCAAATTGATATGAGAAAAACCAACTTTGTATCTCTCCAACTGTTCCAAATACTGCTCAGGCTGAATACTATTATTGCGGAGACATTGTAGATCTTCGTAAGAAATATCCGAAATATTCATAACCTCTATATTATTCTGTTATTGATAAATTCTCTTTGTAGAATCGCATTCGAACAAGATCAAATCACGCTCAACCACTTCGCCTTCTCTCAAACGGAAACTATTGTAACCTCTTTCTACAAATTCCCAATAGTAAGTATCATCGATAGGAACATTGTAGGTAATAGATGCTTCCATGTCGTAGATTGCCGGGCTTTTGTATACATGAGAGAATTTACCTTCGGCATCGGTAACGCCTTCGACATTAAAATCACTGTTTTCGCGACCAAAATAAACACTTGCTCCCGGTACAGGTAATTGTGTTTTTCCACTAATAACAGTGACTACAATTGTACAATCAGTTTCTCTATCGCACGAAGAAAAAATATTCATCGACAATACAGTGATTACCAACAAACTAACCGCAATTAAAGATTTTTTCAACATAATTTTTAATTTATATTGTTACACATTTGAATTATTTGATTTACTTTTGCAAAAATAATATTTTTATAGTTATGAACAGAAAAAAACTGACATTTTTAGCATTTTTTTTAATGATTTTCTCATTCTCTTTTGCTCAAAATGCTAATAGTCAAGAAGGTAAAAAAGAGAAAAAAACTTACGTTTTGATAGAAACATCATACGGAAATATGAAGATTTTGCTGTATAATGACACCCCTTTACACAAAGAAAACTTCATTAAGCTGGCAAAAAAAGGATTTTTTGATGGTTTGTTGTTTCATCGCGTCATCAACAACTTTATGATACAAGGAGGCGACCCAAAATCGCTAAACGCACCCAAAGGACAGATGCTTGGCAATGGTGGTCCGGGATATACAATACCTGCCGAATTTTTACCACACCGTTTCCACAAAAAAGGAGCATTGGCAGCAGCCCGTCAAGGCGACGCCGTAAACCCTAAAAAAGAATCGTCGGGATCGCAATTCTACATAGTGCAAGGTCAAAGATTCAACGAACAACAGTTGAAAGCAATAGCTATGCAATACAAAAAAACATTCTCGCCCGAACAAATAGAGATATACAAAACAATAGGCGGCACACCTTTTTTGGACAACGATTACACTGTGTTTGGGGAAGTTGTAGAAGGACTTGACGTTATAGACAAAATAGCAATAGTACAATGCGACCCCAACAACAGACCTATCGACGACGTAAAAATGAAAGTTCGTGTAATAGAAGAGTAATTTTTCCGTTACTTAGAACATAAATTTAATATTCAGATAAAGAATCCAAATGAAAAACAAGATAGAGCAATACTTAAAAGAGATCAATGAAACATCGATTGACAACTTTGTCAACAAACTAGACGGGATAGAACAATTCCGCATAAAGTTTTTGGGCAAGAAAGGTGTAATGAATGAGTTGTTTGAATGTTTCAAAACTATTCCCAACGAAGAAAAACGCGAGATGGGACAGCTGCTAAACCAACTAAAAACAGCAGCACAAACAAAGATAGAAGAGTTTAAAAGCTACATAGAAGAACAAACCGACGACAACGGCAATTTGGATTTGACTATGCCTACCGACTTTTCGGACATCGGCTGCCGCCATGTATTGTCGGTAGTACAAAACGAGATAATAGACATATTTGCACGTATTGGTTTCACCGTAGCCGAAGCTCCGGAAATAGAAGACGATTGGCATATATTCTCGGCTCTTAACTTTCCACCGGAACACCCTGCTCGCGATATGCAAGACACCTTCTTTATAGAAAAAGATGGCTGCCATGGCGACGTAGCTCTACGCACACATACATCATCGGTACAAGTGCGTGTGATGGAAAAGAACCAACCTCCTATCCGCATCATAGCTCCGGGTAGAGTGTTCAGGAACGAAGCCATATCGGCACGTGCACACTGCATATTCCACCAAGTAGAAGCATTATACATTGCCGAAAAAGTATCGTTTGCCGACCTAAAACAAACTCTTTTGTATTTCGCAAAAGAAATGTTTGGCGAAAATACTCAGATACGCCTACGCCCATCGTACTTCCCATTCACCGAACCATCGGCAGAAATGGATATATCGTGCAACATTTGCGGTGGCAAAGGATGTAACATTTGTAAACACACAGGCTGGTTAGAAATATTGGGTTGCGGCATGGTAGACCCTAATGTACTTGAAGCAAGTGGTATAGACAGCAAGAAATACTCAGGATTTGCTCTTGGCATGGGAGTAGAACGTATGGCTATGCTTAAGTACCAAATACGCGATTTGCGTCTATACTTCGAGAACGACTTGAGATTTTTGAAACAATTTGAAGCAATACTATAGTAACATAGCATGGCAAAAATAAGATTGGAAAAAATGGAGTTCTATGCCTATCACGGCTGTTTCAGCGAAGAGCAAGCGATAGGCACTCATTTTAATGTTGACATAGAAATGGAAGTAGACACCACTATATCTCAACAATCCGACAACTTGGACGATACCGTAAACTATCTTAGTGTTTACCAAACAGTGAAAAAAGAAATGGCAATACCATCAAAATTGTTGGAAAACGTTTGCGAACGAATAGCCAACACCATTCTTTCGACATTTGGTAAAATAGAAGAAATAAAGGTTAAAGTATCCAAATTAAATCCTCCTTTAGGAGGAAAACTTGATGCTGTAAGTGTTGAAATAGTAAAAACTGCAGAAAAGTAATACAAACAAAAACCGAAAAAATCATGAAACACAGAGCAATAATTTTGAGTGTAATACTATCGTTCTTTGTAGGCATAAGCAGTGCTACCTATGCCGGAGAAATCGGAAAAGTGAAAGAACTAACCGAAAAAAACTTCAATGCCGCCATAGAAAAAGGAGTGGTGATTGTCGACTTTTGGGCTACATGGTGTCGCCCATGTTTGATGCAAGCTCCTATATTCGACGAGGCAGCCAAAGAAATGAAAGGTAAGGTACAATTTTGCAAGATAGACGTTGACAAAGCCAAGAATGTGGCCGGCAAGTATCGTATATCAAGCATACCATGCCTGATTATATTCAAAAACGGAAAAGAAGTGGCAAGACTTGTTGGCACTCAACAAAAAGAAAGCATAATAAATGCACTAAACCAAGTAATAGCAACCAAGTAAATACACACCGACTATGTACTCCAACATTAATATTGAAAAAATATTATTCTTGGATATAGAGACTGTACCTCAGTATGCAGAATACAAATATTTGACCGACGACATCAAACATCTGTGGGATCGAAAAGCCGAAAGTTTGGCACGCTACGAAACCTACGCAGAAGAACCGTCGCCCGAATATTTGTATTCGCGTGCAGGTATATATGCCGAGTTTGGCAAGATTGTGTGCATATCGGTTGCATACATAAGAAACAACACATTATTCACAAAGTCGTTCTACTCTGACGACGAAAAAGAAATACTATCGCAATTTGCCAATTTGGTAAATGGATACTTTAACACCAAAGATCACCGCTTGTGTGGTCACAACCTAAAAGAGTTTGATGTTCCTTATCTGTGCCGCCGAATGCTCGTAAACGGGATAACAATACCACAAACAATAAACCTTATGGGTAAACGGTCGTGGGAAAATTACCACTTCGATACCTTGGACATGTGGAAATTTGGCGACTACAAACACTACACATCACTAGAGTTGCTTGCCAATATTTTTGGTATTCCATCGCCAAAAAACGATATAGATGGCAGCGACGTAGCCGACGTTTATTGGAAAGACAACGACTTAGAACGGATAGCAAACTACTGCAGTAAAGACACCATAACAGTGGCCCAACTATTTTTGAAAATGACAGGACGACAAATAATATTATCGGAAAACATTATAAAAAAATAATACCATGAAAAAATTAATCTTAGCTTTATTATTAGGTACTTGTTTTATTACAAGTTGTACGAAGGAAGAGACATTCTATGTATACCATAGCAATGTAAAATCGTACTACATTGACGTTCGTGCAAATCATTGGGTAGACGATCCGGGCTTGACCTACATCTACGCATCGTTTAATATGCCGGAAATTACAAACAAGGTAATAGAAAACGGCATTGTTGTAGCTTACTTTATAGACAATAGCGGCCGCGACAATATGTTGCCTTATCTATTGCCATACTTCGACCAAAACATAAACGATTATTACTACGAAAATGTCAGATTCGACATATCGAGAGGAGAAATTACTTTCATCATCGAAGATTCGGATTTCGAACATGCAAATATTCCTAATCTAATGAAATTTAAAGTATCTATAGTAGAATAACAACATTTATAAAGTTGATTTTATAGTACAAAAAAAGAGGATATCATTTGATATCCTCTTTTTTTTTCTTTGCTGTAAAGATTATTGAGCAGCTTCTTCAGTAGCAGCAACTTCTTCAACTACAGCAGTAGTGTCAGCTTCAACAGCAGCAGTTTCTTCAACTACAGCTACTTCTTCAGTTGCAGGAGCTTCTTCAACAGGAGCTTCAGTTGCAGCGTTGTTGCAAGATGCGAATGCGAACATTCCAGCAACAGCTAATAAAAACATTACTTTTTTCATTTTTCTTTGTAATTTTATTATGTTATCTACTAAGTGATTTATTTTGCAAAAGTACTACATTTTTGTTATTCGCATACAAAAAAAGAAAAAAAAATTATCATTATTTTATATATGACTATATTACAATAACATACGAGAGGAATTTTTTATCAATATTGGATAAATTGAAGGGGAATTTTGCAATTTTCTTGCAAAATTCCCCCTTTAAAATACCTTTTTTGAGGGTATTTTGTATGTTTTTTTGCTATACCAATCCTGAGAATCCCATAAATGCCATAGCCAATATACCGGCTGTTACCAATGCAATAGGAATACCCTCCATAGCCTTAGGCACTTTGTTTAAAGCCAACTGTTCGCGGATTCCTGCAAATATTACCAATGCCAAAGTAAATCCTATGGCTATACCACAAGCATAGGTTATACTTTCCAACAATGTCATTTCTTTCTGAATAACCATAATAGCCACACCAAGTACGGCACAGTTTGTAGTGATGAGTGGCAAGAATATACCCAACGTTTGGTATAATGCCGGTGCAATCTTCTTCAGAATAATTTCTACCATCTGCACCAAACCTGCAATAACCAATATGAAACATATTGTTTGCAAATAAGCCAACCCATAAGGATTTAGAACATAAATCTGGATAAGATAGGTTACCAGCGTAGCTATAAGCATAACAAATAGCACGGCTCCTCCCATACCCAACGAACTTTTCACATCTTTGGACACTCCCAAAAATGGACAAATAGCCAAGAATTGCGACAACACTACGTTGTTGACAAATATGGCTCCGATGACAATAAGTATATATTCCATAATCGAATTTATTTTTGATACATTATTTTCTCATTCTTCGATTGCAAAAGAATACTTAAACAACAAATTAAAAACTTATTCGTTTTCCTTTGCAAAAAGAATACTACTCGTATTCGAACTGCAAAATTAATATTTATTTTTGACATGTGCAACAAAGATTTATTTTTTCGTAATTTTGGCAATGGCAAACCAATAGTTATACTACACGGCATATTAGGTTCGTCGGAAATTTGGGTCCCGACAGCAAAGATACTTTCGGCTAAAAACAGAGTTATTATTCCCGACTTGCCAAACCATGGCAACTCGCTACACACCAACAGCTTAAACTACGACTATATATGTGATACGATAGTATCTTTTTTGAAAACCAACAACATCGACAAGCCCATAGTGATAGGCCACTCGTATGGAGGCAAAATAGCTCTAAACTTGGTAGCAAAAAAAAATATCGATATAGAAAAAATTGTACTTATAGACATAACTTCGGAAGAACAAACAGTCTCAAATATGGAATTTCTGTTTGACATTTTGGCAAAACCTTTACCGCATCTATCATCGTTTGCCGAAGCCGAAAAATATTTTTACAATATCATCGACGAGAAAAACATGGCCCTTTTGCTACTGAAAGGACTAAAACGTACCGAAAAAACACTGACTTGGAAATGGAACGCTAATCTCTTGAGCCAACAATACACAGAAATTCTAAAACCTATAAATCTACTCCCAACCAGCAACGTTCCTCTTTTGCTGATAAGCGGAGAACACTCCGACTATGTAAGTACAAACGGCATTGAACTATTAAAAAGTAGTTTCAAAAAGTTTTCGCACATCACCATTCCCGACGCCGGACATTGGGTGCACACCGACAATTTCGACGAGCTGATAAAAACCATAACGGCATTCGTCGGATAGATACCTTTTTGACAATAATCAACATTATCAAATATTTTGATATAAAAACTTGCACAATTAAAAATTTCGATGTAAATTTGCAGTCATGAGTTTCGGGCTTTGACCCATGTAAAACTCTGTAAAACAAGTTTAAAGTATATAAAGAATAACATATATGCAAGTAAATAGAAGAGCAGAACTGTTTCCAAACGTAACTGATGAACAATGGAACGATTGGAAATGGCAAGTAAAAAATCGTATCGAGACTTTAGAAGAATTAAATAAATACATAAGTCTCACAGAAAAAGAACAAGAAGGAGTACGCAAATCGTTGCAAACATTGCGTATGGCTATAACTCCTTATTACCTAAGTTTGATTGACCCTAACGATCCTAACGATCCTGTTCGTCGTCAAGCTATACCTACCGAAGCTGAAACTCATATTTCTGCTGCCGATTTGCAAGACCCATTGCACGAAGACGAAGACTCTCCAACACCAGGTCTTACTCATCGTTACCCGGATAGAGTATTGTTGCTAATCACAGATATGTGTTCGATGTACTGCCGTCACTGTACACGTCGCCGTTTTGCTGGACAAAACGACTGCGAATCGCCATCAGAACGCATTCAAAAAGCAATAGACTACATAGCTAAAACTCCAACAGTACGCGACGTATTACTATCGGGTGGTGATGCCCTTATGGTAAACGACGAAATGTTGGAATCTATCATTAAACGTTTGCGTGCTATTCCTCACGTTGAAATTATACGTATAGGTTCGCGTACTCCTGTTGTATGCCCTCAACGTATTACCGACAAGTTGGTTAACATGCTTAAACAATATCACCCAATATGGTTGAACACTCACTTCAACCATCCAAACGAAATGACTCCTGAAGCTTCGGCTGCTCTTGCTCGTTTGGCAAACGCAGGTATTCCTTTAGGAAACCAAACAGTGCTTTTGCGCGGCGTTAACGACTGCGTTCATGTAATGAAACGCTTGGTTCACCAATTGGTTAAAAACAGAGTTCGTCCTTATTACATATACCAATGCGACTTGTCGATGGGATTGGAACACTTCCGCACTCCGGTATCGAAAGGTATAGAAATCATTGAAGGTTTGCGCGGACACACTTCGGGATATGCAGTGCCTACTTTCGTAGTTGACGCTCCCGGTGGCGGTGGAAAAACTCCGGTAATGCCTAACTATGTAATATCGCAAAGCCCACGCAAAGTGATATTGAGAAACTTCGAAGGCGTTATCACTACTTACACCGAACCTGAAAACTATGTAGAAGAATGCCACTGCATAGATTGCCAAAACAAGAAACAGATAGACGAAGGCGTATGCTCGCTTTTGGAAACTGACCGCATGGCTTTGGAACCCGGTTATTTGGCTCGTAAAGAAAGAAACAAAAAATAGTACTTGATAAAAGTCTGCTGCCTTGTGCAGTGGACTTTTATTGTATCTGTAAATATATAAAGGAGAAGTCGAAAACCTTGAACAGAGTAGACACTTAAAATAACACTGATGGATTATGAAGAAAGTAATGTTGACATTGGCAGTGGTAGCTTTCGCAGTCTCGTTGGCTTCTTGCAAAAAAACTTGTATGTGTTCGTATTCAACAAATGGTGAAGACCTAATAGTTGTAGAAACAGAGATAGTGGGAGGCTGTTGGGATTTACACACTTCTGTAACGATAGACGGAACCACCAGAACTGTAACATGCGAATAATCCGATAGGCCAAAAGAAACATTCGACGATATGTTTAGAGCTTTTAAACTTTGACATATCAACGACAACAAAAGAAACCTAAACAATAATACAATAAAGGAGAAGTCGAAAACCTTGAACAGAGTAGACACTTAAAATAACACTGATAGATTATGAAAAAAGTAATGTTAACTTTAGCAGTTGTTGCTTTCGTAGCCTCTTTGGCTTCTTGTACTAAAACTTGTTCTTGTACTACTTATGTAGGTGGTATGTCAAGTGAAACAATCGAAAAAGAATTGAAAGAAGGTGCTGAAAGTTGTGCTGATATGACAACAGGTGCAAGTGTAGCAGGTGTAAAAGTTGGTGAATTTTGTGAATAAGATTTCAATTAAGATAAAGAGAAGCATTGTGCTTCTCTTTTTTTATAATAGTTGGAGATAAAAATACGACCATCAAAGAGGCGTTTGGAAGACCCTAAAAGGTGGCAAAACGAACCTTGGAAGGTTCGTGAACAAACCTTGGAAGGTTCGTAAACAAACCTTGGAAGGTGTGAAAAACGACTTTTTTGAGGCATAAAACCAAGTTTGGAAACATTGATTTCGAACGATGGAAAATAACTAATTTATTAACCAAAAAAAACATTTAATCATGGCTTTTTTTAGTAAACAGTTCGTGAAGCTTACCGGCAAATGGATACCTGTATCCAAAACCGTAAGCACCTACGATGCCAAGCGTTTGGCAAAGGACATCGAAAAAGAAAGTACAGTAAGCTACACCGATGTGATGGCAGTACTAAGTGCAATTCCTAACGTGATGACACGTTATTTGGCCGAAGGACATTCGGTGAAATTGGATGGTATAGGGTCGTTTTTCTTGACTTTCGAGTGCAAGAAAACCGGTGTCGACAGTCAGGAAAAGGTGTCGATGGACCAAGTGACTAACATCAAAGTGCAGTTTCGTCCTGCCATGAAGGGCAACGGCAAAAATGGCAAACGTACCAACACCCTTATTGCCGACGATATAGAGTGGACCTATTTGCCAAGCAGCAAGGCCGACACTGCCGACGACGAAGCGGCCGACGACAATGTAGACAACGGCGGCAACACTGAAGGCAGCGGCAACAACGGAAACACCGGTGGCGGTGGTTTTGAGGGATAAACGTTGCGGCTATCAACAACAAAGGGTAGAAACATTGCGGTGTTTCTACCCTTTTTATTTCGGTCGACTGCCAAAAATTCTGCGTCGGCACAAGGTTTTGCAGCTCGGTGCAGAAAGGTTGCGTCGTATTCGTTTCTTATTTTTCAGCCTTCGGCATAATGCCTATCAATGCTCCCGACACACTCCAAGCGCTAAAGCTGCCGCCTTCTTCTTTGCCCTGTGGGATAACAATAGTTATTGTATGCGCTCCCGGAGCAAGGAACGGAAGGTCGAAATACACGGGTTGAGTAGCCGTACCCGGACACCAGCCCGATCTGGACAAGTCGGACGACGACACTCCGTTCCAGAAGTTGCCCGACACGGGGTTAAACTCGCGGAATGTACCGCAGTCCGAACGCCATGGTGTGTGTGTAAACATCTTTTGGCCATCTATTATAATTTGGTTTTCTTTTGGGTTGAACTCGTCGCCGCCACCCCATCCGCCATGACCGGTAGAGATGTAGCGCAGACGCAAATTTTCTACACCTTCGGGCACCACAAAGCTGACGGTCAAGCTGTCGGTATCGAAAAATCGAGGGTAGTTTTGTCCGGCCATCTCCATCACATTGCAAGTATTGAATATCGGCAACACCCACGACGAATACTTTTCCTCGTCGGTGTTCCACTCATAATCGCCGGGATAGGCTTTAATGTCGAGGCTCACCTTATGTCCGCCACCATCGTAGTTGCTTATAAAAGCACCTATCAATACATCGCCCGAAAGTGTCGATGCCAAATCTGTAATCTCTTGTTTGTAGTATGCTTCCTGTTCCCATTCAAGGCCGTCTATCTGCAATCTGTCGTTGAAATGGTTTACTCCGAACGGAGTAAAAAAGCGCACCAGCTCTACCACGGGCAAATAGTTGTCGCCGATGACCATACCTCTGTACTCTTCGCCCTTTTTCGATTTGAAGCCGGGCACCGACGATATACCCTTTGTCAAGGCATCGTAAAAACTCAACTCTGAACTTGTGGGTATCACAAATACAGAGCCGGTACGGTCGTAGGCATCGCCTGCCGAACGAGCATGAAGCTCGGCAAACACCTGATAGTGCAATGGCAGCTTGGGCATATTCACACGTTTAAGTATCAAAGTGCCATTGCCAAAGTGAACAACCGAGTCGAACGGCATTTCGGCAGTCCATTTGGTATCGGTGCCCCAATGTATTCTGTCGTCGTCGAAGACGGGTATTGTAAGCACCATCTTGCTTCGACGAATATTATCCATCTCTCTCGCCGTTTTTCTCTCGCCCAAATCTTCGGGGATAATGGTCTGAGTTTTCTTGCTCTTTTCCACGTTCTTTATTTCTGTAACCGAACTTCCGTTACGAACAAATCTTACCATCACACCTTCCAACTCGCCAAACTGTGGCATCGAAGTGGCATTGATGCCCAAATCGGTAGTCATCCAAATATCTATTCTGTTAGAGTTTATACTGGTAGAATATTTGGTACAATTGTATCCCAAAAGTTTTTCTTTACCTTCGGTGGTGTATGTAATCTTGTAGTCGGAAACATTGTATTTGGAATAATAGCTTTCCGAATCCTGAGGGTAGCAAAGCTGCGAATACACAAACATACTGTCGTAGTCGATATACGAATACGATGTAGACATTCCTGGTATAGGATTTTTTATATCCATAGCGGCACTTGCCACCGACACTTTGTTTGCCAAATGTTTGACTATGGTATAAGTAGTGTCTTGCTGTTCCACCCCACGATGGTACGACTGATATGTTATTGTGTGCATTTTCTTACTTTGCCCAAAAAGGGGACCACACATGGCAAAAGTCATTGCCAAAATAATAGGTATATGTTTCATATTTAACGTATTTAATTATTTACAGACATTTGTTTTACAGATTGCAAAGTTACACCAAAAGTTGCAATAATAAAAATGCAGCCAAAAATTGACGCAAAAGCCTACTCAAAACCATACAAAAAAGTATACAATACCATGCAACATTAGGCATAGAATAATGGTTGTAATAGGAAGCAATACATGGCAAAAAACACAGTTATTGCCACAAAATTAAATAAAAAGTTTTGAATTTGTGTATATTATCAAGAAAAATGTGTATTTTTGCAAGTCGAAATAGTAGATTACATAAAAGCATAAAGTATACTTATCTGTTTGTGTAAGTGTATTTTATGTGCAAGATATTTAGTATATATATTAGGAGAAAAAAGATGATAAACATAACATTACCCGATGGTTCTGTTCGCCAATATGAACAAGGCGTAACATCATACGAGATAGCTAAAAGCATTAGCGAAGGATTGGCTCGCAATGTATTGGCAGCAAAAGTTGATGAACAAGTAGTAGAATTGAATCGTCCTATTAATAGTGATGCTAATGTACAACTTCTTACATGGAACGATGAAGAAGGCAAACATGCTTTTTGGCACACATCGGCACACTTGTTGGCAGCAGCTATCGAGGAATTGTATCCCGGAGCAAAATTTGGTATAGGACCTGCTATCGAAAATGGTTTCTATTACGATATAGACTTTGGTACTTATAGTATATCTTCCGACGACTTTGCAAAGATAGAAAAGAAAATGGCCGAATTGGTTAGTGCAAAAACACCTATCGTTCGCAAAGACGTTACCAAAGCCGAAGCCTTAGACTTCTTTACTAAAAAAGGCGACGAATACAAATTGGAACTTATCAACGACTTGGCTGATGGTACTATCACATTCTACGAATCGGGCAAATTTACCGATTTGTGTCGTGGACCACACTTGGTAGATTTTTCTCCTATCAAAGCCATCAAACTTATAAACTTGGCAGGTGCATATTGGCGTGGCGACGAAAAGCGCAAACAGCTTACTCGTATATACGCTATAAGTTTCCCAAAGAAAAAAGAACTTGACGAATACCTTGTAATGATGGAAGAAGCCAAGAAACGCGACCATCGCAAACTTGGCAAAGAGTTGGGACTATTTATGTTCAACGACGTTATCGGCAAGGGACTTCCTTTGTGGTTGCCAAAAGGTACCGACCTACGTTTGCGTTTGCAAAACTTCCTTACCAAGATACAAAAACGCTACGGCTACGAACAAGTTATAACTCCACACATAGGAGGCAAACAACTATATGTAACATCGGGACACTGGGAACACTATGGTGCCGACAGTTTCCGTCCTATAACTACACCGGAAGAGGGAGAAGAATACTTACTAAAACCAATGAACTGCCCTCACCATTGTATGATATTCCGCAATGAACCACGTTCATACAAAGACCTTCCAATACGCTATGCCGAATTTGGAACAGTATATCGCTACGAACAAAGTGGAGAGCTACACGGACTTACTCGCGTACGTTCGTTTACACAAGACGACGCTCACATATTCTGCCGTCCTGACCAAGTGAAGGAAGAATTTATCCGTGTAATGGAAATCATCGAAATTATATTTAAAGCATTAAGCTTTGATAAATTCGAAGCACAAATATCGCTACGCGACCCTAACAACAAAACTAAATATGTTGGTACCGATGAAAACTGGGCCAAAGCAGAGGCTGCTATCGTAGAAGCATGTAAAGAAAAGAACTTGCCTGCGAAAGTAGAATACGGCGAAGCAGCATTCTATGGTCCTAAGTTAGACTTCATGGTAAAAGATGCTATTGGTCGCAGATGGCAATTGGGAACTATCCAAGTAGACTACAACTTGCCTGAACGTTTCGACCTAGAATACATAGGCAACGACAACCAAAAACACCGTCCTGTAATGATACACCGTGCACCATTCGGTTCGATGGAACGCTTTGTGGCAGTACTTATAGAACACACCGGCGGTAAATTCCCATTGTGGCTTACTCCGGAACAATTCATAATACTACCTGTAAGCGAAAAGTTCGAAGAACATGCACGCCAAATGGAAAAAACATTAGACGACTTGGGATTGCGTGGTATTATAGACCTACGCAACGAAAAGATAGGAAGAAAAATCCGCGACGCCGAAATGAAGAAGATTCCATTTATGATTATATTGGGCGAAAAAGAAGTATCGGAAGGAACCCTATCTGTTCGCAGACATGGAGAAGGCGACTTGGGAAGTATGACACCACAAGCCTTTGCCGAAATGATAGACAAAGAAATACAAACATTGTTGTAGAACAACATACATATAAGCAATTTTATTCATTAATATAGGAGACGATAGTTATAGCAACACCTGTAAAACCAATCAAGAAAGCGCGTCCCGTAAACAGAGGACCTGTAAAAAAAGAAATGTTACACAATATCAACGATGCGATAACCTCACCCGTTGTCAGAGTAGTTGGAGATAATGTGGAACAAGGCATATTAAACCTTAAAGATGCCTTAGAACAAGCATACGAACAAGGTTTGGACTTAGTAGAAATATCACCTACGGCCAACCCACCGGTATGTAGAATTGTCGATTATCAAAAGTTCATGTACGAACTAAAGAAAAAGCAAAAAGAACAAAAAAACAAGTCGACAAAGATAGTAATAAAAGAGATCCGTTTGGGACCACAAACAGATGATCATGATTTTGATTTCAAATTGAATCATGCCATTAGGTTTTTGAAAGAAGGTTCGAAGGTGAAAGTAGACGTGTTCTTTAAAGGACGAACCATTGTATACAAAGAGCAAGGCGAAGCCATCTTGCTAAAGTTTGCCGAAGCACTATTGGAGTATGGCAAACCGGAAAAGATGCCTCAACTAGAAGGCAAACGCATGATGATGATTATTGCTCCAAAAAAATAATAAATATAGACTATATATTCTTTTAAATATTAACTTTTTAAAACAGTAAAATAATGCCAAAAATGAAATCAAAATCCGCTGCTAAAAAAAGATTCGCTCTTACAGGCACCGGAAAAATTAAAAGAAAGCATGCTTATCATAGTCACATTTTGACTAAGAAAGAAACTTGCCAAAAACGTAATCTTACACATACCGGATTGGTAAGTGCAGACGACGAAAAACGCGTAAAAGAAATGCTTTTAATGTAAGCATCTAAAGCTATTAAAATTAACAGGAGTTATTAACCATTGTTTTAAGCACAAAAGATCTTGTGAAATAACAAGACGCTGAAACGAAAAAAAATTAAAAATTATGCCAAGATCAGTAAATGCTGTTGCTTCAAGAGCACGCAGAAAAAAAATCTTAAACCGTACCAAAGGGTATTGGGGAAGAGGTAAAAACGTATGGACCGTTGCCAAAAATAAATGGGAAAAAGGTCAACAATATGCATACCGTGATAGAAAATGTAAGAAAAGAGAATTTCGTTCTTTGTGGATCAACCGTATCAATGCAGGTTGCCGCTTGAATGGTATTTCTTATTCTGTGTTTATGGGAGAAATTCATAAAGCCGACATCGGATTGAACCGTAAGGTATTGGCCGACTTAGCAATGAATCATCCTGAAGCTTTCACTGCCGTTGTAAAAATGGTAAAAAAGTAAGTCAACCAAAGTTATAAACATTCAAACATTTTTATGTCATGGGAAAAACAGAATTAATGCAATATGTAGAAAATTTGGTAGAACGCAAAGAGTTCCCAAATTTTAAAGCAGGTGATACCATTACTGTTCATTATAAAATCCGCGAAGGAAACAAAGAACGTATTCAACAATTCCAAGGCGTTGTTCTTCAACGTTCGGGAAGTGGATCTACCGAAACTTTTACTGTTAGGAAAATTTCTAGTGGTGTAGGAGTGGAAAGAATATTTCCTATTACGTCGCCTTTCATCGAAGAAATCACTGTTAACAAACACGGTGTTGTTCGCAGAGCACGTATATTCTACCTAAGAGGATTGACCGGTAAAAAAGCTCGTATTAAAGAAAAAAGAAGATAGTTCATTTTTTTACAAAAGAATATATAGCAAAAAAGGAATCTCTGTTCGAGATTCCTTTTTGTTTATATATCCTTTTTATTTATTTTTTCCAGCCTTGTGCTTTAAGTTCGATGGTAGTGTTTTGTGGTGTTACCATCATTGTGCCCATGCTCTTGTCGGTTATATGGCCTATCACATGCACTTCGTTGCAATCCTTTATCTTGTCGTAGTCGGCTTGTTTTATGGTAAACAGCAACTCATAATCCTCGCCACCATTAAGGGCATTGGATATTGGCAATAGCTGTCCAAATTCGCTACACACCATTGTTGTGGCATAGTCGATAGGTATTTTCTCTTCGTACACTTCGCAACCTACGTCGGAGGCTTTGCATATTTGCATCACGTCAGATGCCAACCCGTCCGACACATCTATCATCGATGTCGGCACTACCCCTTTTTCGTTTAAGAACTTTACAATATCCAATCGTGGCTCAGGCTTTAGGTAGCGGTCCAACACATAGTCGAACGAAGCCAAATCGGGCTGATAGTTTGGATTGGCTTTGAAGGTAGCTTTTTCTCGTTCCAATATAAGCAACCCCGAATATGCCGAACCCAAATCGCCACTCACACATATAAGGTCGTGGACATTGGCGCCACTACGATACACTGCTTTGCCTTTTTCTACCTCGCCAATAGCTGTTATGGAAATAAACAATCCTGCAGGACTGGCCGATGTGTCGCCTCCCACAAGGTCTACATCGTAGCGTTGGCATGCCAAATATATACCGGCATACAATTCGCTGAGAGCCTCGACCGAGTAACGATTAGACACTGCTATGTTCACTGTAATCTGCTTTGGAGTGGCGTTCATAGCTGCGATGTCGGACAAGTTTATCGCCACAGCTTTGTAGCCAAGATGTCGCAACGGTGTGTAAGTCATATCAAAATCTATACCTTCTATCAACATATCTGTCGATACCACCGTCTGCTTGTCGGCATTGTCTATCACGGCGGCATCGTCGCCAACACCTTTTATAGTACTTGTATTTTTTATCTCAAATTCTCTGGTCAAATGCTCTATAAGTGCATATTCGCCCAAATCGCTTATCTCTGTGCGTGTAGGATTTTCTGTAGTTATCATTCGTATTTATATTTTGTTTCAGTGAAACGTACAATATCAATTATTATTTTTCCAAACATACAAAAAAAGTGGCGAAAACGCTTGTCAACGTTTCGCCACCTAATATTTAGTAAAAATTCTTTATTACATTTCTACTTGTTTAGGATTAGGACCATATTGATTTTCTGTAGGTTCACCTTCAATAACGGTGTATACAAACAACCATATTGAACCAACAACCGGAACTAAAGAAACAAGCATCCACCAACCACTTTTTCCAATGTCGTGCAAACGACGAGCTGTTACTGCCAAACAAGGAACAAGTAATCCCAACATTACAACATACCCTAGTATAGGTATGATACTGAAAATACAATAAAAAAGAGTAAACATCCAATACTCTTGACGTCTGGCACGTCCGGTGAAATCGGCGTATTGTTTAACGCATTTTACAAACCATTTCATAGCTATTACGTTTTAATGTTAATAATTTTATTTATCTATTGTTTTAATATTCCAACATATCTTGCTAATATCGTTGTGTTTATGTCTTGCACAATACTATATATCCACAATCGATACACAAGGCAAAGATACACAATATTTCTAACTACACAAAAAAAACATACAATATTTTCTTAAAAAACACTATTTCGACACACCCACTCCCCTATCCTACCGCATAAAAACACGGTCTGCCATGGCAAAAAAATTACATCACGATGCAGTCGTTATTACATCGTGATGTAGTCTGCTTTGCATCGCGATGTAGGATGTACCTGCATCGCGATGCAAAAATATTGCAATGGTGCTGCAATACAAGCTGCCTACTTACGGTCGAAGTAAGGACTTTTGCCACTTACCGAAAGAGGTATGGCCAACACCATGGCACAATCCTTTAGCAATCCCAAATCCTTGGCCATCTTTCCTACCGAAAACATCACACGGTTATCCACCCTTAGGTTGGCAGCCAAAGCCACTGCCGACCCTACTGCAATACCCATATCGTTGGCATTGAAAAAGCAAGGCACATTGGCATATTTGGCCTTTTCGGCACAGGTGGCAAAACCACAATATCCGCAGTTCAATCCCAAACAACTCACCTTAGAACCTATAAGCACTACGGCAGCACTGCGACGTAGATTTTCGGCATCGCGAGCAAAGAATGCCACATCGTGCTCTTCGGCATACTTTGTCATGGCCACGGCAATAGCCTCAAGGGTGTCGCCGGTAGCCACTGCTATTTCCATATTGTCGGTACCACGGGCTTTGGGTGCTGTGCGTGCAGCGGTGGCAATCTTTTTGGCAACGTCGTAAATACTATCGTTGCGAAATTCTTCTTCAAATACTATCATCGTCTGTTATATTTTATATTTTTTCTTCTACTATTGTTTCTAAAGTTTATATACACTTAGTTTCGTATAATCACTATTTGTCCCGACGGCTCCACCTTTACAATTCTCGAGCCCGAGGCAGCCCCTTCCGAATTCCATAGGTTTGGCACTGCATAGTCTACCATTTGCATCAGCCTTGTGTCGATATCGGCGTAGCTCAAAGGCGAAGGACATCCCGAAAAGTTTGCCGAAGTACTCACTATAGGTCTGCCCAACCGGGCAAGCACAGCCTGACAAAAGTCCATTTTGGGAATACGAATACCTATGCTTCCATCGTTTGCCACCAGGCACAGTGGCAGGTTTCGAGCCTGTGGATATATGATAGTGGTGGGACGTGTGTCATCGGCCAACAAATCCAGTGCCGCAGACGGAACAGAGGAAACATAGTGTTTCAGCTGCTCGATGTCCGAACACAAAATAAGCATACTCTTGTTGGGGTCGCGCTGCTTTATGGAATATATCTTTTCTACAGCCGAAGCATTGGTAGCATCGCAGCCTATGCCCCAAATAGTATCGGTAGGATACAGCAATGTACCACCCCTCTCCAACACCGCAACAGCTTGTTCTATAACACTATTATTCATACCTATTTTACAGTTTTTGCACTGCAAAGTTACTCATTTTCTTCGAGATTGTTAATAAAAACAAATATTTTATTTTAACACACTGATAATCACTAAGCAAAATCATAATAATTAAAAAAGTATAAATGTTTGGCGAAAAAAAGTAGGTATATTGGAAAAAAAGATGTAATTTTGCGTTTTAAAACTAAAACGATTTAGGATACGAAAATAGTAATAAAACGGATAAAATTCAATAATTAAATAAATTAAAACACAGACAATTATGTTTAAAAATCATCCAAAAGGGCTATTAGCGGCAGCCCTAAGTAATATGGGAGAAAGATTTGGCTACTATATTATGAACGCCGTATTAGTTTTGTTTTTATGTTCTAAATTTGGCTTGCAAGACGAAAAAGCTACATTGATTTATTCGTTCTTCTACGCAGGAATTTATATCCTTAGCTTGGTAGGTGGTCTTATCGCCGACAGAACACAAAACTACAAAGGAACTATTATGACAGGTTTGATGATTATGGCATCGGGCTACATCATCTTGAGTGTGCCATTGATGGCAGAACACGGACAACATACCGGCATATTGGTTCTTACTTGCGTAGCATTATTTTTGATTGCATTTGGTAACGGTTTGTTCAAAGGTAACTTGCAAGCTATCGTAGGTCAAATGTACGACAACTTCGAAGCCGAAGCTGCTAAAAAAGGCGAAGAAGCTTTGAGAATAGCAAAAAGCAAACGCGACAGCGGTTTCCAAATATTCTACATGTTTATCAACGTAGGTGGTTTGATAGCTCCTTTCGTAGCTCCTATGCTTAGAAGCTGGTGGTTGGGAGTAAATGGTTTCGAATACAACGCTGCTCTTCCTGCTTTCTGTCACCAATTCTTGGCAGAAGGTCCTGCTATGGCTGCCGAAGCTATGACTAAAATGCAAGATCTTATAGCTGTTGTAGCTACAAGCCCTGAAACTCAAGCATTGGCTGCTAACGATTTGGCTGCTTTCTCTACAAGCTACCTTCAAGTATTCAACACAGGTATCCACTACTCGTTTATAGCTTCTGTGGCTGCTATGCTTATTTCGTTGGTTATATTCTTGGCAACCAAAAAAGGTTTCCCAACACCTGCCAAAAAAGCTGCTGTTGACTCTGTATCTTACACTGCAGAAGAAAAAGCTGCTATGGCAAAAGAAATCAAACAACGTCTTTATGCTCTATTTGCAGTACTTGGTATTGCCGTATTCTTCTGGTTCTCGTTCCACCAAAACGGTACTTCTCTTTCGTTGTTCGCAAGAGATTTCGTAGACTCGTCGGCTATAGCTCCTGAAATATGGCAAGCTGTTAACCCATTCTTCGTTATAGTACTTACTCCTATTATCATGTGGTTCTTTGGCAGCCTTACTAAGAAAGGAAAAGATATCTCTACTCCTCGCAAAATCGCTATCGGTATGGGTATTGCTACTCTTGGTTTCGTATTCTTGATGGTATTCTCTATGATAAAAGGTTATCCATCTGCCGAAACTTTCAGACTAATGCCTGAAGCCGAAGTTGCTACTCAAAAAGCAGGATGGTGGGTACTTATAGTTCTTTACTTCTTCTTGACAGTTGCCGAGTTGTTTATTTCGCCTCTTGGATTGTCGTTCGTATCAAAAGTTGCTCCAAAAAGCATGCTTGGTCTTTGCCAAGGTTTGTGGCTTGGTGCTACCGCTGTTGGTAACGGTTTGTTGTGGATTGGACCTCTTATGTACAACATGTGGCCTATACAATATGCTTGGTTAGTATTTGCTGTAGTATGTTTCGTATCTATGGCTATCATGCTTGGCATGGTTAAATGGCTTGAAAGAGTGGCTAAATAACACACACCAAAAAGAAAGTTTTTTATACACAACTTAATATACAAGGTTGCCTGAAACATACAGGCAACCTTTTTTTAAAAACCATAGCGTTCGATAAAATTCCACAATACACAAACTATGAATCCGTACATAAAAATAACAGCCTATCTGCTTTATCCCATAAGCATAATGTATGCCGTTGTGGTGGCTATCCGCAACAAAGCATTCGACTGTGGAATACTACGAAGCCAAAAACACAACATAGCAACCATAGGTGTAGGCAACCTATCGGTGGGCGGCACAGGAAAAACACCTCATGTAGAATACCTGGTGCAGCAGCTACAACACAAATACAACATAGCACTGCTGAGCCGCGGATACAAACGCACTACCAAAGGATTTGTACAGGCCTCACCACACACCACAGCACAAAACATTGGCGACGAGCCATACCAGATGTACAGCAAATTTAGAAATATACATGTGGCAGTATGCGAAAAACGCAACACCGGCGTAGAAATGCTGCAAAAACAATGCAAGGGAATAGACCTTGTACTGATGGACGATGTGTACCAACACCGACATATAAAACCCGACGTAATGGTGCTGCTGACAGACTACAGCAACCCTTTTTATACCGACAAGGTGATGCCTTTCGGAACACTGCGCGAAGCACGAGGCGGATACAAAAGAGCATCGGTGATAGTGGTAAGCAAATGCCCACAAACAATGAGCACCGAACAACAGCAACACATAATACAAAAAATAAAACCTATGCCATGGCAAAAGGTATACTTCTCGTATCTGGAATACGGACAACCCACAAACATAGAAGGCTCTACAACAACACTGCAACACATACAACACATACTTGTAGTGGCAGGAATAGCAAACCCCAAACCACTGATGAAAAAAGTGCAAGAAACGAGCAAAGCCACACTATGCCAATATCCCGACCACCACAACTTCGACACAAACGACATAGACAACATAAAGAAACAATTTGAAGAAATAGATACCGACAACAAAATAATACTTACTACCGAAAAAGACTTTGTAAGAATAAAAACATCGGAACATATAGAGGCAATAAAGCATTTGCCCATATACTATATTCCCATACAAATAAAATTCCACCCCACAGCCGACACCGACATACCCTTTGCCCAACATATAGAAAAGCTGATAGAGGCACGCTAAAAAACAGCCTACGCAACACTGCAACAGAAACCACCATATTTACACCCAAAAACTCCCATACTTAGGGGGTGAAAGTATGGCACTTTTGGGTCGTAAACCACATAGTTTTTATCCCGAAGTGTGCCTCTTGTGATGATGGGATATGGTATAAACCATAATTTTCTATGGCACAAACGTTCACGCTTCGTGGTATAAACATTGGTGTGCGAAAGTCTTTCGCTGATATTGCGAAAGTCTTTGGCATGGCAAATGTTGTACCATAGAGCATCATATATTATAGCTTACAGCATCATGTATTATACCATCGAGCATCGTACTATAAACCATATTGCACGAAAGTTTATTACTGACAAAGGCAATAAAATTACATCACGATGCGGTTTTATCTGCATCGGGAGGGAGTTCAATTTACATCACGAGGGAATTTCAACGGCATCGGGATGCGGAAAACAGTCTATAACGGCACCGTTTTTTCATATCCGGGTCTCCGTTTCGCAGCGGTATATCGTCAATCTGTTTATACCCGGGTGTGGCGGAGCTGATGGTATACCATGAATTTTCCCCTACTATCTATTAGTATAGAATAACAATAAGCAACCCCTAAATTTTCTTTAGAAGTTACCTATGCTTTGATATGAGGTACTGTCGACACCTCAATTGCAGAAAGTTTTTATGTGTAATTGCATACAAAATCAGCCTATGACTTATTTTTTACAAAACTTTTTCTTGACTTTTCGCCACAACAATACAATTAATCCAAAACATACTGCAATACCAAAATCCAAAAGCAAACTGCGTAGTGTTATACCTTCTCCCATAATGCCTTCAATTATTGTAGCAGATACAAGAAACGTTACCCCCGTAAGAACCTCGTAAAAAAAGCCATTATCAGCATATCCCGAACCATTTTCGTTTTCGATAAAAGTTTCTACTATTCCTTTACCCTCTTTTCTACCTTTTTTCCACGCATATAAAAAGGTCAAACATTCTGAAAATGCAACAGAGATTACACCGGCTAAAAACATTTTACTTATATCCATTTCTCTAAGTAGTTTTATTTAAGATTCTTTACTTTTTGTATATATCAGCATTCTTTTCATTTTGCCATCTCCAACCCTCTTCACAATTAATATTAACTTGGCAACTTCCTGAAGAATCAAATCCACCATTACTTTTCTTAAACCACCTATCTTTATCAAAAAACCTATAATTATGAACTAAGCTAGAAACAGATAGGATGCCTTGATTCATAACATTTTTAGGTTCATAATATTCTAAAACAATAGTATCATCATAAATTGGTCCAGTAAAAAAAAGTATCGGATTTGTTCGAGTTTTTCCTTTGCCATTATCTACAGAAGTATATGCTCCTCTACAGTGTTCCAGATCTTTTCCATAAACAAAGAACTTTGCACCTTCAGGCATCCAAAACTTATCATAATAAACATTTATTGATTTTGCACCGGGACATGCCAATACCAAATGCCATATCCTATCGCCATTCTCTAATGTTTTCCACTCTCCGGAGTTTTCCAAATTAAAATTTACATCGTAAGCATACCCTGCCCGATTATCTCTATCAAGTTTTCTTTTGATAGAA
>JAFZDP010000056.1 GCA_017561155.1 Bacteroidales bacterium
AGTGTCCGATATGCATATTAGTCTAATTTTATTCAGACATAAATATATGAATTTCAAAAGTCGGACACAAGTATGCACAATAAATTAATTAATAATCAGCACAATAAAAATAATATTAACAATATTTAAAAGACACTAGTGAGAGAATATATTAGAGAATATATTAGAGAATATAGAAAACTACTAACTTCCAACTTAAAACTAATAACTAAAAAACACCCCCCCTGTAGCGCTACGCTACGCTACGCTACACTACACTACACAATGTTACAACCATTACTTCCTACTCTTCATTATTTTGTAGAGTATTATTTTTATCGATACTAAAATGTACAACACAATTTATATATCACAAACAAAATCAATATCATACAACATACATTAAGATGATATTTGGAAAAACACATCAGTGGTAATAATGCTAATGATAGGAATGTTTTTTCAATTTTCACATGGAGTTTTATAGCATCATAAAATTTTTTACTTTGAATATAGGTTGATTAGAAATAGATAAATTATAGCGTTAATGGAACAAAAAAGTGTAGCGGTAGCGTAGCGCTACGGGGGGGGTGTTTTTTTTTAGTATATATATTATATATATAGATCTATATCTAGATCAGATCTAGATCTATATTTAGATCTAGAATAAAAGATATAATAGATTATAAATATAAGCAAGAGAAAATAAGAAACAAAACAATTTTGTTTTTTGTGCTACAAAATTGTTCTGTTTTTTTAGAGGAATATTTCTATATATTATATAATTGATTTACAACAACAAACAAAACAATATGAGATTTTTTTTGCTTTTTATGCAAAAAAATCTCTTTTTTCTGATAAAAATCTAAATTTCTTACTATTTATATATAAAGACAACGGACAATGGACAACGGTCTTATGCTTCCAAGTCTCAAAGTCTTTCAATAATAATAAAATAAAAAATCTAAGAAAAGATGAGTAAAATAGTATTGAAAAGTTTGGAGCAAAACATCAATTATTTGAACTCCAGCACAGTAGCAAGCGGATACAAACTTTATCCTGTCCGCTACACCACTATAGATGGTGAAGAATTGGTAAAAACCATAACCAAAAACAGTTATGTGCCACAAGCATTTGTAAGTGCCAGCGTATGCGGCATTGCCGAAGCAATGGAGAATTATTTACTTAACGGACACAGCATCGAGTTGCCTGGATTTGGTATATTCTCATTAAGTTGCGAATGCAAAACAGTGAAGAGTGCGGAAGATGCAGGGTTGAGTCAGTTCCGTGGTTTGAACATCAACTTCCGTCCTTCTATGGAGCTGAAACAAAAGTTAGCGAATGTCGACTTGGCATTGGATGGCATTTGGAAATGTCTTGATTTGACTGCAGACGAGAAAGTGTATCAGCGCATTACAACCACAACCAACCACGATGGTGTAGAGCTTCCTGGTGAAGATGACAACGAAGTGGTAGAACCAAACAACCCAAGTGATGGAGGCAACAACAATCCAGGCGGAAACAACCCAGGCGGTGGTGGATTTGAAGGATAGTTTATGGAATTAGTAGTTAGTAGTTAGTAATTACTTAAAATTAAATTCTTTTTTTGCCGCTCCAAGGATGTGGAACTTCGGTTCTGCATCCTTTTGTTGTTTAGTTAGTAGTATAGTTAATAGTATAGTTAATACCTTTCTTTACTTTCTTTACCCTCTATACTTTCTTTACCCTCTATACCCTCTTTACTTTCTATACCCTCTATACCCTCTTTACTTTCTATACCCTCTTTACTTTCTATACCCTCTATACCCTCTTTACTTTCTATACCCTCTTTACCCTCTTTACTTTCTATACCCTCTATACCCTCTTTACTTTCTATACCCTCTTTACCCTCTTTACTTTCTATACCCTCTTTACTTTCACAACTCACAAAGTGTAGCGTAGCGTAGCGCTACAGGGGGGGTGTTTTTTCAGTTAGAAGTTTGTAGTTTTCCCTTACCCTCTATCCCTTTTATCCTTTCTATAGTTACAAAAAAAACGCCTGCATGAATTAACACACAGGCGAAAACAAAAACATTATTAAGGGTACAAAATTACAAATTATTTTATCAAGAATGCAAACTTGTTAAAGTTCTTCAACGCAGCAGCAGTACCACGAGCTACAGCTCTCAACGGATCGTCCGCAACGTGCACCTGCAAGCGTGTTTTTGCCGATATACGTTTGTCCAAACCTCTCAGCAACGAACCTCCACCAGCCAAGTATATACCGTTTTTGTATATATCCGCTGCCAATTCAGGCGGTGTTTCAGCAAGAGCTTCCATCACAGCACTTTCTATGCTTGTTATGGATTTATCCAAAGCGTGAGCAATCTCTTTATAGTTCACATAGCGTTCGATAGGAATACCACTCACAATGTCGCGTCCCAAAGTAGGGAAATCGTCTGGTGGGTTTTCCAACTCACTTATCGCTGATCCTATTTCCATTTTCACGCGTTCAGCAGTACGTTCACCTATTATCATATTGTGTTGTTTTTTCATATACTCGCAGATGTTGTCGTTAAACTCATCACCTGCCACGCGTATACTTTTGTTGCACACAATACCACCAAGCGATATTACCGCAATTTCAGCAGTACCACCTCCAATGTCTACCACCATGTGTCCTACAGGTTCAAGCACATCGATGCCTATACCTATAGCAGCAGCCATTGGTTCGTGAATCATTCTAATTTCTTTGGCACCTGCTTGTTCTGCCGACTCTCTTACTGCACGCTCTTCCACATTTGTGATACCACTGGGTATACAAATCACCATTCTCAAGGCAGGCGAAAGCACCGAACGAGTAGCACCTGTCATTTTGATAAACTCGCGGATAAGATGCTGTGCCATTTCAAAGTCTGCTATCACACCGCCGTTCAAAGGACGTATAGTCTCTATGTTGCGGTTTTCGCGTCCCTGCATTTGTTGAGCTCTTTTACCCACTGCCACTATCTTGTTGGTGGTTTTATCCAACGCAACGATAGATGGTTCGTCTATCACTATTTTGTCGTTATGTATAACGATGGAGTTTGCTGTTCCCAAGTCCATCGCAATTTCTGCATTAAACAATGAAAATAATCCCATATTCTCAGTATATCTATTTTCTTCCTATTCTGTTTAAATCTGAATAATGATACGCAACTTTTCAAATTTCGTTTCAAAAAAAGTGATTTTTTTTTATTTATTTCATCATCTTTTTTCTAACTATCTGAATTGCTGAGATATATTTTTAGTGTTTAAAGTGTCTTTTTCCTGTTATAGCCATTGCCATTTTGTTGTTTTCGCAGTAGTCTATAGAGTCTTGATCATGGATAGAACCACCAGGATGTACCACTCCTACTATACCTTCTGCATTGGCAATTTCCACACAATCAGCAAATGGGAAGAAAGCATCCGATGCCATCACAGCACCGTTAAGATCGAAACCAAACGATTTTGCTTTTGCAATTGCCTGACGCAAAGCATCAACACGCGATGTCTGACCTGTTCCGCTTGCCAACAATTGTTTTCCTTTTGCCAACACTATAGCATTTGATTTTGTGTGTTTTACCAATATTGTAGCAAACACCAAGTCTTCTGCCATTTCGGTTGTTATAGGTGTAGAGGTTACGCTTTTCATTTCTTCTACAGTAGGCACTACTTCGTCTTTTTCTTGTACCAAAGCACCATTCAATGCCGAACGGAACATCATTTCGTTCTTTTTGAAGTCTTTGCGTTTTAGAATTATTCTATTCTTCTTGCCTTTAAGTACTTCCAAAGCATCATCATCGTAGTCTGGAGCTATACATACTTCGAAGAATATTTTGTGCATTTCGTCTGCAACTTCTTTAGTGATAGTACGGTTAGTAACCAAAATACCACCAAATGCCGAAACAGGATCGCCTGCCAATGTATCTTTCCAAGCATCAAGCAAATTGTCGCGAACTGCCATACCACAAGCGTTGTTGTGTTTTAGTATTGCGAAAGCAGGTGTTTGAAAATCGTCTATCAACGATATAGCAGCATCGATGTCTATCAAGTTGTTGTACGAAATTTCTTTACCGTTAAGTTGAGTAAAGCAGTCGTCCAAGTTGCCATAGTAGAAACCTTTTTGGTGAGGATTTTCGCCATAACGCAATCCCATTCCGTTAGTGCTGCTGTATTTGAAAGTAGATATTTCTTCTTGACGGTTGAAATAGTTGAATATAGCAGAATCGTAGTGCGAAGATACATTGAAAGCATAAGCAGCAAAACGACGACGATTTTCTAAAGTAGTTTCGCCATTGTTTTCTTTGTATATCGATAAAAATTCAGCATAGTAATCTACTGATGGAACGATGATAACGTCTTTGAAATTTTTTGCTGCAGCACGTATCAACGATATACCTCCGATGTCTATTTTTTCGATAATATCTTGTTCAGGAGCATTAGATGCCACTGTTTTTTCGAATGGATACAAGTCTACTATCACCAAGTCTATTTCAGGTATTTCGTATTCTCTAAGTTGTTCGCCATCAGAATACATATCTCTGCGAGAAAGTATACCGCCAAATACTTTTGGGTGTAAAGTTTTTACTCGTCCACCCAATATTGATGGATAACCAGTCAACGATTCTACTGTTACCGCATCTATTCCTAACCCTTTGATAAACTCGTAAGTACCGCCTGTAGAATAAATTACCACACCTTGTTTATCCAATTCTCTTACTATTTCTTCCAATCCATCTTTGTAAAAGACAGAAACTAAAGCACTTTTTATTTTCTTTGTGTCCATATTATTATGTATTTATTATTTTTCTCGAATTAATTATATATATATTGTTTAGTCGCCAAACACTATTCCCAAACCCTTGGCAGTGTGTAGCAAACGGTTGTCGGGAGTTACCAAATTAGGTTTGCTTACTGCCTCAGCAAGAGGCACCCCTATTATCTCAGGATGACGATATGCCACCATTTCGCCAAAACGTCCCTCTTTCACAAACTCGAAAGCACGCACACCAAATTCTGTTGCCAATATACGATCGTATGCAGTAGGGATACCCCCACGTTGCAAGTGTCCAAGCAAAGTATATCTTATGTCGTGTTCCACACCTATGTTTTTTAGATCGGCAGCAAGTTTTTCTGCCACACCACCCAAACGTATGTGTTGATAACCTACCTCTGTAGATGCTTTTCCTACCACTTCTCCACCTATAGGTTTGGCACCTTCGGCAATCACTATGTTACAAAAACCTCTTCTATTTGTATATCTAGCTTCTATTTTTTCTTTTACCTTTTCTATGTCGTATGGTATTTCAGGTATCAAGCACACATCAGCACCACCTGCTATGGCAGAATGTAGAGCTATCCAACCTGCATCGCGTCCCATCACTTCCAAGATAAACACTCTATTATGACTTGCTGCTGTTGTTACCAATTTATCAATAGCTTCGGTACA
This sequence comes from Bacteroidales bacterium, assembly GCA_017561155.1. Taxonomy (GTDB): domain Bacteria; phylum Bacteroidota; class Bacteroidia; order Bacteroidales; family P3; genus HGM05376. The sequence goes on from JAFZDP010000056.1 coordinate 5,432, forward strand.
TATTTGCACAGCAGTTTGGAAACCAAAAGTATAATCTGTCAGCGACAAATCGTTATCGATAGTTTTTGGCACGCCTACAATATTCAATCCTTTCTGACTTAGTGCCAACGAAATACGTTGCGAACCATCACCACCTATATTTATCACCGCATCTACACCCATGTATTGTAGTTTGCGTATCATTTCGTCGGAGCGATCTACAGTAGTCCACGTTCCATCGTGATTTTTTATAGGCCATGCAAAGGGACCGCCCTTGTTGGTAGTTCCCAATATAGTTCCCCCTTCTACAAGCAATCCAGCAACAGATTTTTCGTCTAATACTACTATCTCAGTTGGTTCGCGTAACACACCGTTAAACGATTCGATACAACCAATAACTTCCCAATCTTTTTCCAACGAAGCTCGTTTTACTATGCCTCTTATCACCGCGTTCAAACCAGGACAATCTCCACCGCCTGTCAGAACCATTACTCTTTTTGTTGCCATAATAGCTATTTTTAATTATTCAATTATGCGTCTTACTAAAAAAAGAACAAACAAACGCAAAATCTGTTCCTCTGCACCCATACAACGATGTATAATTTCCTATTTGTGTGTAGTTGCAATTTATTTATCGCAATAACACACTATATATCACAAATATACAAGATTATATTTTGCTATAAATATCCTACAAAGATAAATTTTTTATAGCAATTTTCAAAATGGTTTAAGTATTTTTTATAGCAAGTTTTTTATCAAAAGAAAAAACTACTGTAAATCAGTGTATTTTGGGACGACTTGGTAAATTTCCACACTCTTCCAACAACTCCCTATTCACCTCTAACGGAGAATACTTTTTATTGTCGCAATCGTCCAAAATAGTTTTACCGCAAATACAATTATGTTTGTCGCCTGTAAGTGGGTCTACCGAACTGCAATGACGTTTAAATTCTCCATTTTTCTTAACTATCATCTTTATTCCTATACCCCAAAACGCAACCATAACAACCACTATGGTTAATACCAATACTAATAAAAATATCTTCATATTCTATTCTTGTCTATATCATTTACTTTTCTGCAAAATTACTGCTTTTGCACGACATATCAAAATTTTATCTCAACATTTTTTCTACCATCTAAATATCATTTTGTTACCAACCATTCTACAACAAATAAATATGATAATGTGTTTGATTTCTGATAGGTGTAAGAGAGAAATATCCCAATTTTATCTTCCCATTTTCCGAACGAATAAGAGGATTGTTTTGCTGCAAATTTGCACAATATTCTTTCAACTTTTCAGTCGATTTGTTGTAATATACATACATATTCATATTATCATTATCCAACAACCGCTCTCTTATTTTACAAGCCACCACACCCATCGTAAGTCTAAAATTCACCTCAACCATTGGGTGCAATTTATAATCGTTGCCATCGGAATATACAAACATATCTACACCAAAATACCCCTCGTATTTCTGCGATAAACATTCTGAGAAATATCTGATAATAGCAGCTTTGGATTGTTGCAACACATCTACAGCAAGCCATTTACTCAAACGCTCTACTACCACAGCATCCGATACCAATGCACTACTTTTATAACTCCCATTTTGAGTATCGAACAAAGAATACCCCACAAACTCCACCTTATCGGTGACACAAAATTCCATAGCAAAATTTTGCACCACATCATAATACCTCTCCCCTACTACTCCGCCTTGCTTCACTACTACATTTTCCAACCATTTCAAATCGTTTTCCGTAAGGGTATCAACACAATATTTTATTCCTTTTCCACTCCCTGACCAAGGCATTTTATACACAGCATTTCGGTTTGCTACATTCTCAAAAAATACTTCTGCCTCAGAAGTGTTGGTTATAAAACTTGGCAATTCAACATCCAATGGTATTTGTGTTTTTATCCACTTCAAAGCATCTATTGCTGTTTGTCGATGCGATAGGGTTTTTATTATGTTCTGCTGCTCAGCAGTGGGCAACAAAGCAGATTCTACTCCCAATTTTTGAAGCGTATTTACAAGCATAGCATTCCACCCCCAAGGTACAATTTTATCTATCGCCAACGACGACAATTCTTCGGAGCATACATTTTCCAAACTTCCGTATCCTACTTCTTTTTTACCTACCCAAACATACCCATCATCAAACATCCACGACAATAGATAAGAACAATCTTTGGCAAATTGTTGGGCAGACAATGGTGCATTGAAAAATGGACTTCCATTAGCCAACGATAAATCGTGTTCAGGATTAAAAACATATAGTATAGACATACAGCTTACCTATTGACAACTAACAAATCAAAACACATATAAAAAGAAAGCAACAATCAATTATAGATTATTGCTTTTCTTTTTTCGAATAACTTAATAACCAAAATTAATATTATATATTTTACGCATCGATATTTGCATAAGTCGCGTTTTGTTCAATAAACTCTCTGCGAGGTGGCACATCGTCGCCCATAAGCATAGAGAATATACGATCTGCTTCAGCAGCATTTTCTATATGCACTTGTCGCAAGATACGAGTTTCGGGATTCATTGTAGTTTCCCACAATTGTTCAGGGTTCATTTCCCCCAAACCTTTGTAGCGTTGAACATGCAACGAACTTTCTTTTCCGGCACCCATTTCATCTATAAGAGCAAGACGTTGTTCTTCTGTCCAACAATATTCAGCTCGTTTTCCTTTCTTTACCAAATACAAAGGAGGAGTAGCTATATAAACGTGTCCCTCTTCGATAAGCTCTCTCATATAACGGAAGAAGAATGTAAGGATAAGTGTGGCAATGTGACTACCGTCCACATCAGCATCCGTCATAATAATCACCTTGTGGTATCTCAATTTTTCCATATTCAAAGCCTTGCTATCGTCAGCAGTACCAACCGATACACCCAAAGCTGTGTATATGTTTTTGATTTCTTCGCTTTCGAAAGCACGGTGTTGCATAGCTTTTTCCACATTAAGAATTTTACCTCTCAATGGTAATATAGCTTGGAATTTTCTATCACGACCTTGTTTTGCCGAACCACCTGCAGAATCCCCTTCGACAAGGTAAAGTTCACATACAGAAGGATCGTTATCCGAACAATCGGCCAATTTTCCTGGCAATCCACCTGTGCTGAACACTGTTTGGCGTTGAACCATTTCTCTTGCCTTGCGAGCAGCGTGACGTGCTTGAGCAGCCAAAATAACTTTGTTTACAATCATCTTGGCCTCTTTTGGATTTTCTTCCAAATAGTTTGTAAGCAACTCACTTACTATTACGTCTACAGCACCCATTACTTCGGTATTTCCCAATTTTGTCTTGGTTTGTCCCTCAAACTGAGGTTCTGCCACCTTTACCGATATAATAGCTGTAAGACCTTCACGAAAATCGTCGCCGGTAATATCTATTTTCAGTTTATCCAACATTCCCGACTTGTCTGCATACGATTTCAATGTACGAGTAAGACCTCTACGAAATCCTGCCAAGTGTGTTCCACCTTCGTGGGTGTTGATATTATTTACATACGAATGCAAGTTTTCCGAATACGAGGTGTTGTATTGCATAGCAATCTCGATAGGAATATTTTGTTTTTCTCCTTCTATACAAATAGGTTCGGGCATGATTTTTTCCCTAGTTTCGTCTAGGTAACCTATAAAATCTTTAAGCCCATTTTCCGAATAAAAATGTACTGCCAAAAAACTACCATCTTCATTCACTACTCTACGGTCTTCCAAATTCAATTCTATTCCTTTATTCAAGAAAGCCAACTCGCGAAGACGTGTAGCTAACGTATCGAACTTATATTCCGAAACAGAAAATATTGTTGCATCCGGATGAAAATGTACACGAGTACCACGTTTTTCGGTAGTTCCCATTTCTTTTACGGCATACAATGGTTTACCACGTTCATACTCTTGACGGAAAATAACTCCATTGCGATATACTTCTACATTCAATCTATCCGAAAGTGCATTAACACAAGACACACCCACACCGTGCAAACCACCTGACACCTTGTAACTTCCTTTGTCAAACTTTCCACCTGCGTGTAACACAGTCATTACAACTTCCAATGCCGAACGTTTTTCTTTTTCGTGCATATCTACAGGAATACCTCTACCGTTATCTTCTACCGATATAGAGTTATCTTCGTGTATGGTTACATTTATCTTGGTGCAGTATCCTGCAAGTGCTTCGTCTATCGAGTTGTCTACCACTTCATAAACCAAATGGTGCAATCCGCGTTCATTTACATCACCAATATACATTGCCGGACGCATTCTAACTGCTTCCAACCCCTCCAATACCGTAATATTCTCAGCACTGTAATTAGCTTGATTATTAACTGCTTCTTCGTTAGCCATAGTTATTATTTACATTTTATTTTGAACTTGCAAAGATACACATTTTTTTCGACATAAATCTGCTTTTCCCACACCAACTTATCAACACTATTTAAACATCGATAAAAACAACATATTTCACATTCCAACCGAACCTACACTTCACCACAAAAACGCGCCCTATTTCCGTGTCATTTTTCACAGTATACTGTCAATGTCAAGATGATATATATGTCGCGACAATAATGATATATCATAAAAATTAGGATGATATATATCCCTACTATCGAAAACAATATATAATAGAAAAACAGCTTTTTTTCGGCACCAAATTATTTTATCCGTTCTACACAACTTTTAGTTTTTTTCTCGTTTTTTATATTAAATAGTAACACAAAGTATAACTTTTAAGATTGATGAGATATGAAAAATAGAAAGATAAATAAAAGAAATAAAGTAATGAAGCTACTATGTGTGGTTGTAATAATGATTTTCTTTGGTTGCGAAAAAGGTGTGTACAATGGTAGCGATGGTAATGTGTCAGAAGAATATCTTGATACTATTAACGGATACAAATATGTAGACCTTGGATTGCCGAGTGGTTTGAAATGGGCCGAGTGTAATATAGGTGCTACTACTCCCGAGCAGTATGGCGATTTTTATGCGTGGGGCGAACTGTATACCAAAAGCACATATTATCAATCCAATTGCGAAACTTATGGCAAAAAAGATATTGGCGACATAAGTGGTGATACTCTATACGATGCAGCCACCGCTAATTGGGGTGCCTCATGGCGTATGCCCACCAAAATAGAGATGGAAGAGCTGAAAAGAGAATGCAATAGAGAGTGGATAACCATAAATGGTGTGAATGGCTATAAATTGACAGGGCCTAACGGTAAAAGTATATTTTTACCTGTTACAGGCTTTCGTCGAGAATCATTGCATCTGAATGTCAATGAATATGGAGCTTATTGGGCTTCTACACCATATCAAGGTGAAGGTAATAATTCCGGTTATACATACTTTTTGGTAGACCGATATAGTGTAGCGTGGAATTCTCGTTTTATGGGTTTTGCCATCCGTCCGGTGTCGGACTGAGAGATAGTGAATGTCTATCTTTCATAAGGCAACTTTTAAAAAATACATTGAAGGAGTTTTGTGGAACGTTGACTTTGTCGAAGTCTCCTATATAGTAGAACAGGACTACTTAGAAAGTTGGTCTTTAATATTAGAATTGGCTATCACTTCTGATATAAGACTACAAAAAGCAGAGTATAGTTATTTGTTACTTTTTTTAGTGCCAGGAGAAGTGTTATGAGAGTAGTGTCTAATGTTGTGTACTTTTTTTGGACGATTGCACAACTTTTAGTTTTTTTTCTCGTTTTTTACATTAAATAGTAACACAAAGTATAACTTTTAAGATTGATGAGATATGAAAAAAATTATTGTAGGAATAGATTTCTCGAGAGGTTCTGAATGTGCAATAGAACTTGCCATTGATATGGCCAACAAAATAAAAAACAGCATCAAACTTGTTTATGTAAAATCGAACATCGAAAACGACAACGATATAAAAGATAAAATAAACAAACTAATACAACGATATAGTCCGACACTAACATCCAGCACAATGGAATACGCGATAGTGGAAGGAAAAGTATCGCAAGAACTTGCCACGATGGCAAGCACACTCGATGCCACAATGGTAGTGGTTGGAACACACGGAACATCTGGCTACGAAAAAGATTGGATAGGCCGCAACGCCTACAAAACCATCGAAGAAACAACTTGCCCGGTGCTTACAATACGTGAAAATTTCGACTTCAACAAAGACCTTGAAAATATTGTTTTGCCTATAGACAGCTCAATGGAAACTCGTCAGAAAGTTCCTTTTGCAGCCAAAATAGCAACACTATTCAACTCTAAAATTCATATTTTAGGACTATACACTTCGGGTTCGATAGTAACTATGGTGGACAAGTATGTAGAACAAGTAGAAAAGTTTTTGGAAAAGTACAACATACAATATACCACCGAAAAAACAGGTTGCGAAAACATTACAAATGCCACTTTGGAGTATGCAGAAAACATAAATGCCGACCTGATAGTGATAATGACAGAGCAAGAAAAGAAACTGTCTAACATAATGTTGGGATCGTATGCACAACAAATGATACACCGCTCTATGGTACCGGTGCTTACCATCCATCCCGACGAAATAAACTCTGCTGCCAGATAATGTTACAATAAAAACATACTTACTGCGTTATCTTAAACAATTGTAAACACAAAAAATACACAGACATTAATAATTTGTATAGTATGAGACACATTGTTATTCTTATTTTTTCGATACTTTTGACAATAAATCTACAAGCCCAAAGCCGCAGAGGAACAATACAAATAGTTGGCGACAGAAAAGTTACCGACCTGGTAAAAACACACATAGAGTTCAACGAACGTGTAAAAACCATTCCCGGCTACAGAATACAAATAGCATCTGAAACAGGAGCAAACTCAAAGTCTAAAGCATTTGCCATAAAAGAAAAGTTTTTGAACGAATACCCCGAAATGACTGCTTATTTGGTATTCGACGAACCAAACTTCAAAGTGAAGGTAGGCGATTTTATAAGCAAATTGGACGCATTTGTATTTATGCAAAAGATAAAATTGCAATTTCCTTGCACCATTATAAAGGATAACATATACCCTATACGAACCGAAGAAGAACAAGTAGAAGAAAACAACTAAGAAGCACACCACACCCAAACAAGACATTTAGTAAAAACATATAAAACATATAAAACCAATGGATACTAAACAATATATAGAAACAAACAAAGACCGCTTTTTGGAAGAATTGTTTGAATTAATCCGCATACCATCTATCAGTTCGCAAAGCGAACACAAAGAAGATATGGTACGCTGTGCTGAAAAATGGAAAGAATTTATACTAGCAGCCGGTGCCGACAAAGCAGAAGTTATGCCTACCGAAGGACACCCTATAGTATATGGTGAAAAGATAATAGACCCAAAATTAAAAACAGTTCTTGTTTACGGACACTACGACGTTATGCCTGTAGACCCTATCGAATTGTGGCATACCGACCCTTTTGAACCAGTAATTAAAGATGGTAAAATTTGGGCCAGAGGTGCAGACGATGATAAAGGGCAATCCTTTATGCACGCCAAAGCTTTCGAAACTATGATGAAAACAAACACTTTGCCTTGCAACGTTAAGTTTATGCTTGAAGGTGAAGAAGAAATAGGTTCGGGCAACTTAGCTAAATGGATTGTTACCAACAAAGAATTGGTTAAAGCCGACGTTATATTGGTTTCTGACACTAGTATGATAGCTAGCGATGTTCCTTCTATCACTACAGGTCTTAGAGGTTTGGCCTACTGGGAAGTAGAAGTAACCGGACCAAGTGCAGACTTACACTCAGGACTTTTCGGTGGTGCTGTTGCCAACCCTATCAACACTCTTTGCGAAATGGTGGCTAGCATGATGGATAAAAACAACCACATCACAATACCGGGTTTCTACGACGACGTAGTAGAATGTACCGCTGAAGAACGTGAACTATTAAACAAAGCTCCATACAGCGAAGAAGCTTACAAAGCAGGTGTAGGTGTTAAAGCTCTTAGAGGCGAAGCCGGATACACCACTATAGAACGCGTAGGTATTCGCCCAACATTCGACTTGTGCGGTATTTGGGGTGGATATACAGGAGAAGGTTCAAAAACAGTATTACCTTCTAAAGCATACGCTAAGATAAGCAGCCGTCTTGTTCCTAATCAAGACCACGAAAAGATTGGACAAATGTTCAAAGAATACTTTGAAAGCATAGCTCCCGAATACGTTAATGTAGAAGTTAAATGCTTGCACGGCGGACAAGCTTATGGTTGCCCAATAGACCTTCCAGAATACAAAGCTGCAGAAGAAGCTTATATGGAAACTTACGGAAAACGTCCTATCCCTATGCGTAGCGGTGGAAGTATTCCTATCATCTCTGAATTTGAAAGAGTATTAGGTATAAAATCTATATTGATGGGATTTGGTTTGGGTAGCGATGCTATTCACTCGCCAAACGAAAACTATCGTGTAGACCATTTCTACAAAGGTATAGAAACTATTATTGCTTTCTACAAACACTATGCTAAATAATATTGAGCAAGAATAGACATTGATAATACATACTAAAGGTAGTAACATATATGTAATTATAGTATAGTTGCTACCTTTTACTTTTTTATAGTACCACACTTTAATAATTAATGAAAGAAAAGATATTCATCATATTATCCTTTGTCAGTCTGGGATTTGGAATACTTGGAATGTTCCTACCCATACTGCCTACCACACCTTTTCTGCTACTATCAGCTGCACTATTTGCCAAAAGCTCGACCCGATACTACCAATGGCTCCTAAACCACAAGCACTTCGGACAATATATTCGTGACTTTCGCGAAAACAAATCGATACCACTAAAATTAAAAATATACAGCATCACAATACTTTGGGCAACAATACTTATAAGCATAATATTTGCCACAAAGGGAATGCTGTGGTTGCAGATACTGCTTGCAGCAATAGCCATAGGTGTAAGCATACACATACTATCATTCAAGACAAAAAGATAAACACCCCAAACATACCAAAACCATGTTTTTATAGTTATTACTACAACATAAAACATTAATAAGACCATGAAACGAATAATAATACTGATATTGTTGTTGTGTTGCTTTGTCTCTGCAACATATTCGCAAGAAAAAACAAAAATCTACCTATTCAAAGTAGAGGAAGATATAGCACAACCTGCTGTGATGAGAGTAGAAAAAGCATTGGAGAAAGCCAAAGAAACAGAATCGGACTTGGTGATAATGCAACTAAATACCTTTGGTGGAGAACTGGCAGCCGCAGATAAAATACGCACAATGCTACTACAATCCGAAATACCTGTGTGGGCATATATCGACAACAATGCAGCTTCGGCCGGAGCATTGATATCTATAGCTTGCGAGCGGATATATATGCACAGCGGATCCAGCATAGGTGCTGCCACCGTAGTAAACCAAACCGGCGAAGTACAACCCGACAAATATCAAAGCTATATGCGTTCGATGATGAGAGCTACAGCCGAAGCTCGTGGTCGCAGACCCGATATTGCCGAAGCAATGGTAGATCCCGATGTGTTTGTAAAAGACATAGTAGACAGTGGCAAAGTACTTACTTTCACCACCGAAGAAGCCATAAAACACAACTACTGCGAAGGCCAAGCAGAAAGTATAAGAGAGCTATTGGAAACAGCAAACATTCCTACTTATACCATAGAAGAACAACACTATACAGCTATTGAAAAGATGATAGCATTTCTTGTAAGCCCTATGATAAGCGGACTGCTGATAATGCTTATAATAGGCGGTATATATTTCGAGTTTCAATCGCCGGGCATAGGATTTCCATTAGCAATGGCAATATTGGGAGCATTGCTATACTTTGCACCTCTATACCTCGAAGGCCTTGCCGCCAACTGGGAGATAATAATATTTATAGTAGGTATAATACTGCTGGCGGTAGAGCTATTTGTTATTCCGGGTTTTGGAGTAGCAGGTGTGGCAGGTATAATATTTATAATAGGCGGATTAACACTAAGCCTTGTAGAAAATATCGGTTTCGATTTCTCGCTAGTACCTACCAGCAATATGATACAAAGTTTCTCTACCGTGATAATATCTATCACCATAGCATTCCCTATATGTATATGGTTGGGCAAAAAGATGTTTACCAACAAAACTTTTGCTCCAAAACTGGCATTGGTTACCGAACAAAAAGCCACAGAAGGTTATACAGTATCGTTGCCGGAATTTGACAGCTTGGTAGGAAAAGAAGGCATAGCCGAAACCATACTACGCCCTTCGGGAAAAGTAAGAGTAGAAAACGACATATACGATGCAGTAGCACAAATATCCTACATAGAGAAAGGCGAAAAGGTAAAAGTAGTAGAGCACGAAAACTCCAACCTCGTTGTCACAAAAGTAGTGGAATAAAAGGTATATATTATTGTTTTAATAATAAAAGTAATTAGTTTATATGACTATACAAGAAATCAAGACTCGTAAAGAAGACCAAACTTTTGATTGTAAAAGCATTCAAATTGATCCTAAAGCATTAGCAATTCCAATTGTGGCTTTTGCCAATGCTGATGGGGGCGTAATTGCTATAGGAGTATCGGACAGATCGAGAAATATTGAAGGAATTAATCAATATACAGATAAGCTCAACGATATTTTACGAGTTCCTTTTGATTTTTGTAATCCTTCCATTTCAGCAACTTATTCCTATCTTCAGTGTACAGATAAAGATGGAAACAAAAACAGAATTTTACTCATGAATATTCCTGCCAGTCCAAGTTTGCACACAAATCAAGCTGATGAGGCTTTTATGCGGGTAGGAGATAAAAGTCGTAAACTTTCGTTTGATGAACGTGTACAGTTAATGTACGACAAAGGTGAACGTTTCTTTGAAGATACAGCAGTTTATGGAGCTACTATAAACGATATTGATATGAATGCCGTGTCTAAATATACAGATTTATTAGGTTATGGAAAATCTCCTATTGAATATTTGCGAGAAAACAATAATTTTGTAACTATAGACAAAGCAGGAGATGAAAAAGTAAGTATTGCATGTATGCTATTATTTGGCAAAAAGCCTCAAACATTTTTGCCACGTGCAAGAACTCGGTTTATACGTTATAGCGGACTTGACGAAAAAGTAGGTACAGAGATGAATGTAATGAAAGATGTGGTGTTTGAAGGTACTATTCTTGAACAAATAGAAAAAACTATAGAGTATCTTGAAACACAAGTTGCTGAGCATACATTTTTAGGAGACATGGGTAAGTTTATTACCCGTCGCGATTACCCTAAGTTTGTTATCCAAGAGATGATAGTAAATGCATGTTGTCATAGAGCTTACAATATTAAGGGAACTGAAATTCAAATTAAAATGTTTGATGATCGCATTGTATTTGAAAGTCCCGGGCGATTGCCGAGTATGGTGAGACCGTCGAATATACGCCACACACATTTTTCTCGCAACCCAAAAATTGCAGCATTTTTGAAGGTATATCATTTTGTGAAAGAATATGGTGAGGGGGTTGACAGAATATATAGAGAATTAGAAGTAAACGGAGCTGTTGATCCAAAATTTCATACAGACGATTTTATTCTTAAGGTAACGGTACATAATGCAATGAATGAATCCTCCATAAAGGTAACAGAAAAGGTAACAGAAAAGGTAACAGAAAAGGTAACAGAAAAACTTAGAGAGATAGAGAATAAGGCGATAAAATTGGGAGAAAAACTTACAGAGAACCGAAGATTGATATTGCGTATGATTTTAGAAGACCCATATATTACTAAAGTTGAATTATCAAAAGCTATAGGAATAAGCTATACTTCAGTTAGTAGAAATATTGAAGCTATGCGTGGTAAATATATACGCCGCATAGGTGCAGATAAAGGTGGTTTTTGGGAAATTCTAAGGTAGTTTATTGTCGGAAAAAGTTACCAGAAAGGTTGTCAGAAAGGTTGCTATAAAAAGTTATACGAATGGCAAAAATGGATACTACAATACAAGTTGAATTTTCCTCAATAATGATATAATATCAAAAATTATGCTCATAAAACGGCATAAATCAATTGGAAAAAATATTTGATAAAATTTGGGGATACGCAATGACGAAGTCAGGAAAACAAGCATACTGACCTAAACTCAAATAGGAAGAAGATTTTTTTGCTGTTCGATTTTAATCCCCAGCTAAGTTTTGTCACTTGCTGGGGGATTAAAGAAAATACTACTTTGTCACTACCTCTTTTCGAGAAAGGCAATTACTCACTTAACCAAATATGCACCCGCCGAAGGAATTTCAAACGTTAACGATGAGTGATAATCTCTTTAGGTCGTAATTGCCGTTTTTTAACACTATGCAACGATATATAAATCCTTACAACGGAGTACGTTCACCTTTTAAGACCACCTCTTAATCCAGAATTCGTCAATGATTTCGTTGTAGGTTCCTTCGTGTCTCTCTTCTTTGGTTAAATCAATCAAATCTTTAAAAGATGTGCATTTCCAAGGACCTTTTGCTTCCCTACATTTGGTTTCGATAGTCTTATAATTTTCCGTGTCACTATCAAAGAAGGTTATCACCCAGTAATGTTTTTGTACATCCTTGTCTTTGTAATAGTCTTCTATGATCTCTGCATATCGGCTCAGTTGGTCGTCGTGTATGCCGGTGTATGCCTTGTTTTCGACGATGATAGCATGGCGCTTCATGCCACTTCCACAATTGGCCTCCACTTCGGCTATCAAGTCAATGCGTTGCCATTGTTTCCACACCTTAACACTCTTTAGCCTCAGATTCTCTATCCATCCGTAAGAATCTATTTTAGGTGTTTTCCCAATCATTTTCATTAACACGCGTTTAGCTAACTCGCTGCCAGATTCATAAGTATTTGCCATGCGTAACAAATACGATAGTTGGTAATCAAGCATAGCCTCTTTGCCGTGGTTTCCCTCAGAGTCGTCATTCATAAACGAAGAAAGCATGTCAGCGACAGATGGTTTCGGCTCGCCAACTTTCTTTCTATTGAATAATCCCATAATTATTAGTTTTTAAATATTAATACTGTCAAATGATATTGAATCAACTATGATATCCAATTCCACTATTTCACTATCTTTCACTATTTCACTATCTCCCATTATTTCATCTTCATACACAGATGTTTCGGGTAATATTGTTGTGTCAACAATTTTTTCATTTTGGTGAATGTTTGGTTTTGATCCGGGCTTTGTTATCCCATCTGTTTTATTATTTTCTACTATTGTGGTATCCGTATGCTTAGTATTGACATCTTTGCTCTTCTTATTTGAACCCATTTCGTCAATTCCAACTACTAAGATTAATATGATAGTAATGATACAACCAATTCTGCTGTCTTTCTTATCTAATTCTCTCGTCGATTTAAATCGCCTATCCCTTTTGCCTGATGCAGTTGTAGGAGTGTTGAAATCTAATTTTATATAGTCCCATATCCACCCAAATACAAAAGCGATAATATTCCATATCAATTGAAAAGTATATGAAACGATTTTCCAAATCCAGTATAGTATAGTCTTTAAAATTTCCATAATCTTTATTTATTTACGATTAAACATTATCAGTTCCCATCCATTGTTGAAGCAATAAGTGTTGTAAGTAATACTATTAATGTTTTTTTCATTTCTTCCCCTAATACGTGTCGGGTGCAACTTTTAAGTTTTAATATTTCCCCTACTCTAAAACCTAAGCAGTTTTCGGGTTCCCTGCCTGAGCAAGAAACCTTGTATATGTAAATAAGAAGGATACAAAAAAGGCATGAACCTTTTCGTGGTAGCCTATTATTTTGTGATAGAAGGTGCCTGGAATACCTCTCAATTGTAAATAAAGGATAATACGATACAATTCACGCCAAGCGTAAACCGTCCGCAGTCTTTATTCTCAAATTGAGAGAAAGTTTTCCAGGCTTTTCTATCACGAGAACAAGAGCGTCAAGCTCAATATTTTAATTTATATTTTATTCGCTTTTCTACATATTTTTGTATGTTTATTCGTGTTGCAAAGATACAACTTATTTCTAAACTACCAAAGGTTTTTAACTTTATTATTTTACACCAAATAGATAAAGCTAATGTTTTCCAATACTTTATACAGATTACAGTAGTAAGTAGACATTGTTTTAAAGTAGCACCCAGTGGGTATTTATATGGCATAGTTTAGCCTACCATATTTTAGAGCTATGTCAAAAAATAGTTAGAGTTAGGTAGAAAATGATTATCAGTTAAGCAAAAAAGTTGTTTCCAATAACCAAAAAGATAATTTCAAAGTTTGAAATGTAGGTTTCAAAGCTTGAAATTAATTAGAGATATAGAGAACCTTTTTTTTGAATACCTCTAAGCAGCTTATCAGATAGGTCTATCAATTTGATAGAGATAGGTCAAAATACCAATAGTGTTACATTAATTATATATAGGGCACCAAACATTGGCTCTCTCCTATTTTGCAGGCAAAAAGTAGGCAGAAAAGTGTATATAATAATGATAAAAAGGAATTAAAATAAAAAAAGTTTTGTAGATTCAAATATAATGCGTATCTTTGCAAATCGAAATAATAAAACATATTAGTAATAACAATTTAAAAAACAATTAATTATGCCTGCAAGAATTAGATTACAACGTCATGGTAAAAAGAATCAACCTTTTTATCACATTGTAGTTGCGGATGGTCGTGCACCACGAGATGGAAAATTTATAGAAAAAATAGGCACGTACAACCCAATGACAAACCCTGCACAAATAGCTTTGGATATTGACAGTGCAGTAAAATGGTTAAAAAACGGAGCTCAACCAAGTGACACCGCTAGAAGAATATTGTCTTACAAAGGTGTTATGTTGAAAAGACACTTGCAAATAGGAGTTGAAAAAGGAGCTATTTCTCAAGAACAAGCTGACGTAAAATTCAACCAATGGTTGCAAGAAAAAGAAAACAAAATAGCTAACAAACGTAGCAGTATAGAAAGCGAAGCACGCTCTAACAAAAAAGCACGTTTAGAAGCAGAACAAAAAGCTAACGAAGCTAAAGCTGCTGCTATCGCTGCAAAAAGAAGTGCTGCTGAAGCTCCTGCTGAAGGAGAAGAAGTTGTTGCTAACGAAGAAACTGCAGCTCAAGAATAATTTTAAGTTTTTCTTCGAACCAAACAATACATACATTGTCAATGTAGATAGTTGTTTGTGATGAAGAAGATTTAAGTTAGTGTTTTTAGGGTTTGGTCCCACAAGAGCATAATATATAGTAACAAACATTTTGCAGATTAGTAAAAGAAGAAAAGAATGACAAATAAAGTTGATACAAAGATACAGTTTAGTGGTTTGAAGTCGGGTAAATATACCTACGATTTCACGCTAGATGGTTCGTTCTTTTCATCGTTCGAAAACGAAAGTTTGGAAGATGGAGAAGTCAACTTTGTTGTTGTTATGGAAAAAGGCGAACATTTGCTTACTTTCGACTTTTCTTTTACCGGCTGTGTTCGCACCGTTTGCGACAGATGTTTGCAACCACTAGATATACCAGTTTCCGGTACAGAACGATTGTTCGTAAAATTCAGCGACACCGAAACCAGTGACGATGAAAATATAATTGTGATACCTGAAAACGAATATCAAATAGAACTTTCGCACATCATGTACGAGTATGTAGCAACTGCATTGCCAATGCGTTGTGTTCATCCCGATGATGAGAATGGAAATTCGAGATGCGACAGCGAAATGCTTAACCTACTAGATAGTATGCAACAAAAAGAACACGACGAAAATGAAATAGACCCTAGATGGGAAAAATTGAAAGAATTAAAAATAAAATAAAACAATAAAGTTATGCCACATCCAAAACATAGGTTTTCACAAACCAGAACAGCAAAAAGAAGAACTCACGATAAAGTTGAGGCTGCTCAATTAATTACATGTAGCAATTGTGGTGCTCAAGTTATGTACCACCACGTATGTCCTGAATGCGGATACTACAGAGGAAAATTAGCTATTGAAAAAGCCGTTGAAGCTTAATTTTTATATAGCATAAATTAAAACACACAAGAAGTGCTTATCAAACTAAATGATAAAGTACTTCTTGTGTGTATATATAAAGTTTTCCGAATTTATACCAACAACTCTGTAAAGTGTTGTTGCTTAAATAATAAAATTAAACAAATATGAGAATTGGATTAGATGTTATGGGGGGCGATTACGCACCTCAAGCTACTATCGAAGGAGCAGTAAGAGCTGCCAAAATGTTAAGTTCTGACGACAAAATTGTTTTAATAGGTAGAGAATCTGCTATTATGCAAGAGTTGGAACGCTTAAACGAAGAGCCTTCTGTATTTGAAATCGTAAATGCCGACGAGGTAATTGAGATGGATGACAAACCAGTAAAAGCAATGAAACAAAAACCAAACTCAAGTTTGACTGTAGGTTTCAGAATGCTGATGGAAGGTAAAATAGATTCGTTTGCAAGTGCAGGAAATACCGGAGCTATGCTTGTGGGAGCTATGACTACAGGAGTATTGGAAGGTGTTTTAAGACCTTGCTTGATGACAGCTTTGCCTCGAATAGATGGAGGAGTTTGCCTTTTAGTAGATGCTGGAGTAAACCCAGACTGCAAACCAGAAAATCTGTATCAATTCGGATTGTTGGGAAGTATGTATGCTAAATGTGTTCTAAAGATAGAAAATCCAAAAGTGGGTCTTCTAAACTTAGGTACAGAAGCAGGAAAAGGTAACTTGCTTACCACTGCAGCATACCAACTAATGAATGATACTACCGACTTTAATTTTATTGGTAATGTAGAACCTCGCACATTGTTCAATAGCAACTGCGACGTATTTGTTTGCGATGGTTTTGTAGGAAACATGATGCTAAAATTGTTAGAAACATTCTGGTACACCACTACAAAGAGAGGTCATACCGACGAATACTTAGCTCGTTTCAACTACGAACTATATGGCGGAACACCTATACTTGGTGTTAACAAACCTGCTATTGTTGGACACGGAATTTCAAGTGCTTTAGCTATCCAAAACATGATTCTACAATCAAGAGATATTGCGAAAGCAAACTTGGCTGAAAACTTGAGAAGTCTACTTAATAAATAAAACAAACACTCAAAATATAAAAAAACGAAACGTTCTATGAGCGTTTCGTTTTTTTTGCTACAACGATAACACTGCAAACAATTCGTATATACCTATACCTAGATAATTGCCCACAGCATAGCCCAGCAATCCTATGCTTATTCCAGTAAGTACAACATCTTTATTGTTCAAAGTAGCGGCTACCAATGGTACAAAAGGTGGCGAATTTATCAGTGCAATAGACGATACCAATACAGTGTCGCCATCTATTTTAAACAGTTTGGCCAATATAATTTGTATCACCATCGAACCGAAAACAGCAAATGCTATATAGTATAATATAAACATATTATCGAGCAAGTTAAGTTCGGATATATTAACCATATTGGCAATAGAGAAGCAAAATACATATACGAAATACAATCCTAAATCGAACGAATGAGATATTTGACGTATAGGTTTTACGAAAGAAATAGCCAACGACAACGTAGTAAGCACCAAAATAAGCACTGCGATACTATTTCCCAAAGGCATTACCAACGACACCAAATATGCTACTGTCGCCACAACTACAGCTATTAGTAGTGCCAATACCGACTGTTTTCTCAATTCTTTACCAAACAAAGGTTTCCTAAAATTTGTATCTAACATTTCGACACCTGTGCTATTTGTATCCGTTAGCACCGATGGCAAAAGTGCCCTAAATACAACCTTGCCACAGAATATTACAAACAACAGATATATACCCGTAACAATAAGGTCGTAGCTGGTTACCAATAAATACATATTGTTCGATAAATCTACCGCCTTGGATATTGCACCAATATTAGGAATGCCACCGGTGTATATTCCGGCCATTACTGCACTGATTTTTGCATACTCCATATTGTCGACACCTACAGTTGTAGCCATAGGTTGAAACAAAAAATATCCTACAAATATCACGATTACAATACTTGCCAAACCTGTAAAAAAAGCCTTTGCAGCTATCTTGGTCGACCATTTTCTAAAATTACACCCCATCAACATCAAAGGTATGGCTATAGGAACTGCGATATTAGAAGCCCAAGTAGAAACAAATATTTCTTGCTCGCCCCAAAAACCTAAATTACCTACTATTAAACCTATACAGTACAATACCATCATTGGACTTATTTTATTTATAAAAGTCCACTTATGGGACATTTTAACGACCAACATTGGTACTACCAACAAGTATATTGCAGTGACAAGCATTCGTAAAACTTCTGTCATAGTGTGTGTTACAATTTTATCTACCAAATGAATATAACTGCAAAATTACACTATTTTTTCCATAGTAGATAGTGATACTGCAAAAAAGAGCCTCTCCACTCCCTAGTGAATGAGGCCCCAAAAATACATCTTTGAAATAGTAAGCACACCTATAATAACGTATAGGTATAGGGGTTGTTCAACAACTAGTAAAATTATTTACAGTGGAGAAATAAAAAAGAGTGCTTCCTCTACCTGAGAGAAAGCACCCCAAAAATACATCTTTGAAATAGTAAGCACACCTATAATAACGCATAGGTATAGGGGTTGTTCAACAACAAGAAAAAATTATTTGTAGTGGAGGATTAAAAAAAGAGTGCTTCCCCTACCCGAGAGAAAGCGCCCCAAAAATACATCTTTGAAATAGTAAGCACACTTAT
>JAFZDP010000007.1 GCA_017561155.1 Bacteroidales bacterium
AGTGCCTTTATTTCATATTATATGCTCATTAATTGTATTTTTATTTTCTATTTCATAATTTCAGTTTTTCAGTTATATACATCTATGTAATTTCAAAGACATAGTATTAAAAATTATTTCATTTATACCTCCGCACGCTATAGAGGGTGTATGCTTGCCAACAATATTAAACCATCAAGATGTTTCTTACTCATTGTACATCAATTTTTCATCAGCCAAATTTACATACTATCCGAATCTCTTTCAGTCGAAATGGCAGTGGTGGTAGTTCCCGGTTTTTTTGGAGTGGCAGTACCTTTGTATGTTCCGGTTTCGCTGTCAAATATTATTCTTACATTATAACCTTGTTCTTTCATACTAATAACCCACTCTTTCATTTCTTCTCTGTCGCGAGTTTTAAAACTCTCCTTTTTTGCAGGTGCATATTCGGGATTGTTGTTTCCCTCTATATCTATGATATGCCCTTCTTCGGCAAGTATTATTAGGTAGTCGAAAATTTCGTTATACTCTTCTTGCGAAACATATTTTTGATAATGTTCTTCGCCATCTACCCAATAATAGATAATAGATGTTTCTTGAGGCAAAGACTTTTGGCTCAACTATTGAGATGGTACCATCTCGCTTTCTTTTTGGCACGATGTTGCCATACCTACAAGCAGCAATGATAATGCCGCTACTGTTAATGTATTTTTTGTCATTTCTTATTTATATATTTAGTTATTTAATTTGCATATTCATTGTCCCATTCGTCAAATGCTTTGTCGAATACTGCACCGATTTCTTGTTTGGTTTGTGTGTGGAATATTGTTATTGTTTGGTTTATATGCGATATGTATATATTGTTTTGGTTATGGGAGGCTGTGTCGGTAATAAAATCCGGCATATAGTATTCCATCACGCATGTTTCGAAAATATCGTTATTTTTTGCTATTTGGTCTTTCTCTTCTTCGGTCAACTCCGGTATTTTAAAGTCTTGTTGCAGTGCGTGCCACGCTTCGGTATTGGTGGCATGCAGTATTGTGGCACTTATGGCAAGGGTATCGTTTATTTTAAATGCTTTCACAAAGGAAGCTTCCACCGCCGGTTTTTCGGCATAATGGTTATACACCTCTTGGTAGCAATCTTCTTTATGCGGCAATATATATGTGGAATATTTAACCAGTGCCACACCTGCCGCACACACCATCAACAGCACTACAAAACGTATTATGCGAAGTTTATACATTGTTCCAAAATATTATTTAGTTGTTCGCATACCACCATAGGCTTGTGTTCGTTGTGCCCTATCACATATTGGCATTCCGCATTTGGCAAAAAATGATACTCCAAGCCCATCACTGCCAATATCACAATGGTTTTCAGTGCTACCACCATTCGTTTAAACTGTTTGTCCCATACTATGCAACGGTTTTGCAGCTCTTGCACCATTTCTTGCACTTGGGCATTTACTTCGGGGTTGCCGATGCAACTGCTGTATTTATCTGTATCTTTCATTGTTTGGTTTATTTGTTGTATAATTTATTGTATATGTTTTTCATTTTTTCTATTATTCTTGTTTTTTGTTTGCGTATAGCTGTGGGTGTTTTTCCCAATACCATTGCTATCTCGTCAAGTGTAAATCCTTGCAAATACAAATCCAGCAAGTCGCGGTCTTTTGTCGGCATCAGCTTCCTAAGTTCTGCCACAATGCTTTCTTCGTTCTGCTCGTATGTGCCCATGGGCAAATCCATATTCTTTTTTGCTTTTACTTCCAATTTATTTTTTCTGTAATGCATAATTATCATGTTGCGTGTCACCCCACACACCAAAGATTTCTCGTTATTCCTAAAAACGTCCAGCGCACTATTCTCCAATATCTTCCAAATGGTATAAGATATATCCTGAACAATGTCTTTGTCAGTTTTGTATGGGGTATCCACATTGGCTCGTTTACTTTTCAGCCAAATGTATTTGCCATATCTTTCGAGCAACTCGTTATAATATTCCAACTTTTCATTTAGTTGTTGCATAGTTTATGTCGCCTTACTATTTTTTTTCGAAACACTACCTTCATTCAAAATAAAAACCATTATATGTAATATATATAGCTTGGGAAAGCAAAAATGTGACATTGGTATGTTTTTTTTAACATTTTTCTTTGTTTTGCAATATGTTTTACGGCATAAAAAAAGCAACTTCTCTTTTTTGAAAAGTTGCTTTTTATAAATATAGTTGCCTATATAAAAACTATTTAATTTCTTCCAATTGAACAGTAAAGTGACGTAATAGAGGAGCTTCCCAAGTGATACGATAACCGTGTTTGATTTCGTTGCGACGGTCGAAAACGTTCTTAAGAGCCACAGCGATAACGTCCATGTGGTTGTTAGTGTAAGTACGACGAGCTATGCACAAACGAAGAAGGTCAAGACCACCAAAACGGTTTTCGCGAGTTACAGGGTCGCGGTCGGCAAGAATGTAACCGATTTCGCATCCACGAACACCGGCTTCTTTGTAAAGTTCGATAGCCAAAGTTTGAGCAGGGAACTCTTCTTTAGGAACGTTAGTAAGCACCAACGAAGCATCGATAAACAAAGCATGTCCACCTACAGGGCGTTGGTAAGGAATACCAAATTCGTCTAAGCGAGCAGCCAAGTATTGAACTTGTTTGATACGAGTTTCAACAGTTTCAAGTTCAGTGTTTTCGTCAAGACCTACAGCAAGAGCGTCCATATCGCGGCCGTTCATACCACCATAAGTAAGGAAACCTTCGTAACGGATACAGAAACCTTTAGCACCTTCGTACCATTCTTCGTGTTTAGTAGCTATAAAACCACCCATGTTTACTAAACCGTCTTTTTTCGACGACATAGTCATACCATCGGCCAAAGAGAACATTTCGCGGCAGATTTCTTTTATGGTTTTGTCGCCATAACCTTCTTCGCGAGTTCTTATGAAGTAAGCGTTTTCAACAAAACGAGCAGAGTCGAAAACAACGCGTTTGCCATATTTGTCAGCCAAAGCACGAACACCACGTAGGTTTTCCATAGATACAGGTTGACCACCGGCAGTGTTGTTGGTGATAGTCATAATGATGAAAGGAACTTTATCACCTTTTTCGATAAGAACTTGTTCCAATTTTTTCAAATCAACGTTACCTTTGAAAGGCAATTCAAGTTGAGTGTTTTTAGCTTCGTCGATAGTGCAGTCTACTGCAAAAGCTTGACGGCCTTCGATATGACCTTTAGTAGTATCGAAGTGAGAGTTACCTGGAACATAGTCACCTTCTTTTACAAGATAGCTGAACAATACGTTTTCGGCAGCACGTCCTTGGTGAGTAGGTATAACCCATTCAAAACCTGTAAGGCGAGTGATAGTTTCTTTCAAGTGGAAGAAAGAAGAAGCACCGGCATAGCTTTCGTCACCGGTCATCATAGCAGCCCATTGACGGTCGCTCATAGCACCTGTACCCGAATCGGTAATACAATCGATATAAACTTGACTAGATTTTAAACCAAATAAGTTGTAGTGAGCATCTTTAATCCATTTTTCACGTTCTTCGCGAGTAGATTTGCGCAAAGGCTCAACCATTTTAATTTTGTAAGATTCTGCAAATGGTAATTCCATAATCTATTTATTTTATTGTTATTTATTAATATTACTTATATATATTTATCGTTTTCTTATTCTATGATTATTGAACAAAAAAGAACGAATATTTCAAATAAAATTTGTAGTAAACTATACTATAAAAGAGCACGAGTTTGTTGGTTACAAACCCGTTATATTGCAATAAACTCGTCTCTATTCTTTATATTTAGAAACGTTCTACAGAGGGTTATATTTATTATTATGCTCTTCATTTTCGACTGCAAAGATAGTGCTTTTTCCTGATATGACCAAATTTTTTTATGTTTTTGTCTTTTTTTTCTATCAGATTTCCAAATAAATTTGTACCTTTGCACAACGATGATGAACGATGAATTTTATATGCAACGCTGTTTTGCACTGGCAGAAAATGGAATACAATATGCTGCCCCCAATCCTATGGTGGGTTGTGTTGTCGTGAAAAACAACGAAATAATATCCGAAGGTTTCCACCAATGCTGTGGACAAAACCATGCCGAAAGAAATGCTATTCTTAGAATTTCAAACAAATCGGTATTGGAGGGAAGTACACTATATGTAAACTTAGAACCTTGTTCACACTACGGAAAAACACCCCCTTGTGCCGACCTTATAGCCGAATATCCATTCGAAAGAGTGGTAGTTTGCAACCTTGACCCAAACCCTTTGGTGGCAGGACGAGGAATAAAAAAGATCGAAGACGCCGGCATATCTGTAACAACAGGGGTATTAGAACAAGAAGGACGTTTCCTAAACCGTCGCTTTTTTACCTATATGGAACAACAACGCCCATACATAATACTTAAGTGGGCACAAACCAGAGACGGATTTATGGATATAGACCGTACCGACAACACCCAGAAATCTTACTGGATAACCAACCCAAAACTAAAATGCGAAGTACATAAATGGCGTACCGAAGAAGCCGCAATAATGGTAGGAACACAAACTGTAATAAACGACAATCCTATGCTGACTACCAGATTGTGGAGCGGCAACAATCCCATTAGGATAAGTATAGACCGCAGCGGAAGAATACCTGCAACTGCCAATATCCTAGACAAATCGACACCAACGATAATATACACCGAAAACAAAAACTTGCAAAGCTCGAACAATCTACAATATGTTTTGATAAACTTTGACAATATGCTGAACGAAAT
The DNA here is from genome assembly GCA_017561155.1 of Bacteroidales bacterium. GTDB lineage: Bacteria > Bacteroidota > Bacteroidia > Bacteroidales > P3 > HGM05376. The sequence continues at coordinate 4,767 of JAFZDP010000007.1, forward strand.
ACTTACCGACCTTTGGAACAGAAAAATCCAATCGGTGATAGTTGAAGGGGGCTTGCAACTACTAAATACCTTTATACAACAAGGACTATGGGACGAAGCAAGAGTATTAATTGGCAACAAAATGTTTGGCAAAGGACTTAAAGCGCCAAATTTTCCATTCGTACCAAACAGCGTAAAACAGATAGACGACGACTTTATTTGTTCATACTTTGCAATTAATATTCAAAAAAAATATTAGTATAAATGTAATATTTTTGATATTTCTGATACTAATATAAAAAATATGACAATTTACAGAATAAAATATTAATGTAATAAAATAAAAATAAATTTATCATGCACAAAAGTAACGTTACACAACTGCTAAAACAATGTTTATTAGCAGTTATCTTATTGACAAATGTAATGGTAATAGCTCAACCCGGTGGTGGCCCACCTCCGGGAAGACCGCCAAGAGGATTCAAACCACCTACAGGTGCAAAACCTCCATTTGACATGAATAACCCTAACCAACAACAAAAAAAGAAAACCGACGTAGCCACATTTACCGTTTCAGGTGTATTGGAAAAAGATGGCTCGACTGAAAAATTGATGTATGCCAATGTAGGTGTGTTGAACAAACTAGACAGTACATTTGTACGCGGAGCATCGACCGACGAAAAAGGTAAGTTTGTAATTACCGGTGTTCCTTCGGGTGAATACTTTTTGAGAGTATCTAGTTTGGGATTTCAAAACACATTCCATATAATAAAAGTTCCAAACGGAAACATCGACCTAGGTGTGATAAAAATAAAAGAAGGTGCTACTACTCTTGATGCTGTAGTTATAAAAGAAAAGAAACCTATGTATGCGGCAGATGGTGAAAAAACAATGTACAACGTATCGGAAGACCCAAGCATACAAAGTGGTACTACCGCTGATGCTCTTCAGAATGCACCCGGTGTAGAAGTAGACATAGAAGGTAATGTAACCCTTCGTGGTGTGAGCAGTGTAGAAATATGGATAAACGACAAACCTTCTCGCCTAAACGAAGAGAACCTAAAAACCTACATACAACAACTACCTGCCAATGCCCTTGAACGCATCGAAGTAATAACCAACCCTTCGGCAAGATATGGCAGCAAAACAGATGGTGGCGTTATCAATATTGTAACCACTGCACATATAAAACACAACAGCTTTACAAGCTTTGGTGTGCGTGGTGCTTCGCAACCTAATGTATCGCCATGGATATCGTATATGTGGGCAAACGAGAAATTCTCGTTCAACGTATATGCAGGCCTACGCTATTCTAAACGCGAAAGCGAAAACAATGGTTCGTCTACATCGTTCGATATGACTACTATGGATACTGCAAGCTACCAAGAATATACTTCGGAAAGTTTAAACAAATCGCTTTCGGGAAATATATTCCTTAACGCTTCTTACAATATCGACTCGATGAATACAATATCTTTCTGGGGAGGATTTAACCGCTTTGGAAACAATACCGAATCGTTCGAAAATCGTATGCGTCAAGAAAGAGGTTTCGAATACGAGTATACTACCGAAAACAACTCGAAAAGCAATAATACTTTCGGACATTATGGTTTGAACTACGAACACAAATTCAACAACGAAGGACATAGAATTATGGCCGACTTTTCGGGAAATATCTCGTCGAACAATTCGAACTCTATGTTTATACGCAACTATTTGGATACTACATTTAGTGCTTTAAACTTGAACCAAGACAAAAACAACAATGGTTTTTCTAATACTGTCGGTCTTGATGTAGACTATTCTTACCCTTATTCTGAAAATGGAGAAATAGAAGCAGGTATCAGCACTTTGTACAGCACAGACAATAGTTTGTACAGCACAGATACATTGGTATGGGGCACAGACGAGAGAAAATTAGACTCGTTGCGTTTTAAAGATGCCGAAAGCATATCCAAAGAATTTGGTGCATACTTTACACTACGTCATCAGTTTGGCAACTTTACTGCAAAAGCAGGACTACGAGCAGAATATCAAGTGATGGACTATATGATACTAAACAAACCCGAAGACAATGTAACAGGCTTGTCGTATTTCAACCTAAATCCATCGTTACACTTGTCGTATCGTACACAATCGATGCATAACTTCTCGTTGAGCTACACACGCAGAATAAGCAACCCAAGCCCGGGACAACTTACAACCTTTATCACCTACAACGAAGACAGCTACAGCAAAGGTAATCCACTTTTGGAAGCAGCATATACAAACTCGTTTGAAGGAGGTTGGACAAAATTCTTCGAAAACTTTGGTTCGGTAGGCGTATCGGCTTATCATCGCAACATTACCAACCAAGTAAACACCCTTACAACAGCTGTATATAGCGATATATTTGGCAGATATGTAAACTATAGTATGCCTGTAAACTTAGGTTCGTCGCATAGTACAGGTACCGAATTCAGAGTAACTTATCGTCCTGCAGCATTTGTAAACGTACGTTTCTATGCCAATATGTACGATTCGTACTACGAATATTTGGAAGGCGATGTGCTAAAATCGAACGAATCGTTTAGCTATAGCTTCAACTTGAATGTTAATGCTAAGCTATGGAACAAGTTCAATGTTTACGCTTCGGGACGCTACCGTTCTCCGACCCAAAGCTTGTATGCCGAAAACAAAGCTACTTACAACTTCGACTGTGGTGTGCGCGCCGATTTCTTCAAAAGAAAACTATCTATACACATAAGCGTATGGGATTTGTTCAATTGGAACAAACAAGAAAACATAATAAACAACCCATACTACACATCGTACAACTCGAACAAGGTAGTAAACAGCCGCTCGATAAGTGCCGGTTTGACATTCCGTTTTGGAAAAATGGAGTTGGAAAATCGTGCTAAAACAGGCGAAATGTCTGAGATGTAATAGCAAAAAACAGACTCAACATAGTAAAAGTTCACAGAATTTTCTGTGAACTTTTTTTTGTTTATACAGCCATACCTACACCTTCCAAACCCAATATCCAAGCCATCTCTCTACATTTGAACACATAAGCAACCCTCTCACATCAAAAATACATTTATACATTTTATTTGCATATATCGATATTTATACATAACTTTGCAGCACGAAATATTAATAATTCTAACATCATGAAAAAACTTATATTAGTTATTGCCTGCATATTTGCAATAGGCACAAGCAAAGCACAAGACAGTGTGGTTTATAAATCAGTATTGGGCGACAGCATTACAGAATGGTATAATCTTACAGCATATTCTGGAGTCTTGGCAGAAACTGGAAGATATACAGTAATCACCGGAGATACAGCGATGATGGGCGATACAATATATCATGTATATGAATGTGACGAAGATTTTGGAACTTGTTATAATTTCATATGCATACCTGATAAACTCGATAATATCAATAATTACACTAAATATATAAGGGAATCTGAAGATAGAAGTAAACTATACTTTCGTACTTCTGAATCTAATAATGAAATGCTCATTATGGACTTAAACTTAGAAGTCGGAGATACAGTAGATACCGAAACTTGGAAATGGGATGATATCAATTATACAGATTCTAAAATAATAGTTGATAGTGTGTATTATTATGATGGCAGAAAACATATTAGGACAAATTGCTATATTTCATTTTCATATGATTATAGGTTCACTTATTATGATACTTTGCAATTTGTTGAAGGTGTCGGACCTACTTTTGGTATAATGTATGTACCTTGCCTTATGTTGCCAAGACATGAATGGTTTATGTTGTCGTTAACATGCTATTATAGGAATAATATTCTAGAATACAACAGAGTTAGTAATAGTCATCCATACTATGATTGTAACATATTTTGGTCGATAGGCATCAACGAAGTTGATGATATTAATGTAGCACTATTTCCAAATCCGACAAAAGATAAATTCCACATTACAGACTTAATGAACGAAGAATATACAATTCAGATTATTTCGCCTATAGGAGCAGTAATAAAAACCATAAAAACATTAGGACCGGAAATAGAAATAGATTTGAACGGTTTGCCTAATGGCGTTTACAACATCAAAATATCAAATAGTAACGGAACAATAACCCAAAAAATAATAAAATTATGAAGCGTATATTTTTAATTTGTGCAATGATATGTGGCATTGCAGTATCGGTTTCTTCGTGCAACAAGGGCGAAGACGACAATAAGCCAAAACAAGAAATTGTCGACCACATAAGATTGGACAATTACACAAAACAGCAAATAGATATGCTGTGCGGAAGCATGGGTATTTCTATCTATGGCGGCAGCATAGTTCCACAAGAACTATTGGTTATCGATTCGCAAGAAAAGTTGGCAGCAATAGCCCCAAACTTTGCAGAAACGATAGACCTTGAAGGCAAGATGCTGCTTATAACAGCCGTAGGCTTAAAGTCGGGAAGTGCAAGTGTGAACAACGCACTGATACGCACCGACAATGGTCTTGTTTGGAATGTGGTGATACACTATCCGGACTTCGGAACATGCGATGCACCAATAGTTTTCACATACAATATGTATCCGCTATACAACTCGCCTATCGACATAGAAATAATAGAACGATAGAACTTTAGTAAAAAATACTCAGCAAAATCCCCAAATTAACAACACGTAGTTTGGGGATTTTCGTTTGCAAACAACACAATATTTACACCGCCCACACTACAAATCTCCCATTAAGATATTTACTAATTTACCCAATTTTAACAGCAGCTGATTTAACACGGAAAACGGCGTATTTTTCCAAGAAAACGTGCTGCAATGCGTACGGCCGAGCTACGAAGCCTTTAGAAAATTAAAAGCTTGATTACCAATGAATATTATTTTTTACCTTTTCTCTGAAAAATGCTCAGACGATGAAAATATACCGCTATCCCGATGGTGATATACCACTCTCCCGACGAAACCCTACTGCCAACACGATGAAACCCGGGTGTTCTCGCGATGAAAGTATGGTAGTTTAGGATAAAAACTCCCATACTTAGCACCCAAAACTATGGCATTTACGGTATCTATGTATGGTAGTTTTGCCTTGCGTTTAACATTTGAAAATTTTCTTTAACATTTAACCTCTCTCAAAAACTCCGATATTTTCCCTCCGAAAATATCTATCTATTAGTTACGCAAATAACATATATAGGATAATCCAATAACATATATAGGATAATTGAATAACATATATAGGTTATTTTTTTAGGAATATTATGCTCAAAAAACTTTAATGTAGAGATTGATATTTCCATAAAAAGACATAGAAAAGTCATCTTTTAGGGAAAATATTTTATACTAAATACTGCTGTATATCAGATATATTTGTTGTTTAAGTAACTTTTTTAGAGAAAAATGTTTGGTATTTAGAAATAAGTTTGTATATTTGCAGCGTATTTCGGTTCATTAATAATCACTCTAAGAGGCCTACCGATGCTTGGAGAATTTGAGAAATCAAACAGAAAAGGAAATGAGGTAAAAGGGCTGAAATATAAATGAACCTAGTTTTAAATACAATAAAAATTACACAGAGATGAAAAAAGTAATTATTTTTTTATTTGCGTTGCTAAGTTTAAATAGCATAGTTAGAGCACAAGTTAATTCTCAAAATCCGGATATGATTATTGATACAGATGTGGGCTATAGGTTGGCTTACAATAGACCAATAATAAGAGCAGCTTCATCTACTGAAATAGTATCGTACCATGAAGAAGATAATAAAGGTGTTTTTTCACTATTAGATGGAGGAATAGTGGTTAATACATTAAGTTTACTCGATTTTCACTTCGTAACAGATTTCGAAATTGATGGTGGAATAGTTTATTTTTGTGGAGAACATATTGTATCTTCCTCTTCTACAATTGCTATTTTAGGCAAGTTTTCATTAGCTGATTTTTATATTCAATCACCACATATCGATTTTTATCATTTCAATGCCAAAACACATGCTTACTTTAAAAAGATGGAAATGTTTTTTGATCCAATATTAATGCAAAACATAATTACAGCTATAGGTCACTCTTATGACAAGGATTTAAATGGCAATCGTTCTAATCAAAGTGATTTTTTAGCAATTTCAGACGGATCATTTTCATTTTTTAATTACTATGACTTTTTACCTACCGATGAAATTTATCATGATGTAATAGAAACAGATAATTATATTGTTTTATCAGGAGGAATAGCAAATCAAGGAAACACCTTAGCTTTTAGAAGAATAGATAAAACAAATTACAATATCCCGAACATAAATGATATTTATACAATAATCCTTCCACATTTAGAACCATTAACATATTTATTAGGGGAAGGATTGGATGGAACCGATACATTTATTACATCAACATATGCAGAAATAAATAATACATTTGGTACGATATTAAGGACCTATGATGCCAGTACAATGGATGAAATACAAGACCAATTTATACCATCTTCGCTTGGTGAAAAAACAGAGCCATACGAATTGAAGTATATGAACAATGATACTGTCTTGTTATTACAATATTCGACATCTAGCACTGAAACAAAAATATACTATATAGATCCTATACCAACCCCTGTAAATAATAATAATTTTTATGTTGTGAATTACGAATATTATCCAAATAGAGATTTTTATTCTTTGGATAAATACTCTCAAGATAATTATATCGCAATAGGTATTTCAGCAGAAAATATTTCGTACGCAGCGAGATATATATCATCCGACAACGTCTCATGTGCCATTATTGATAGTGTGAATGCTACATTCTATTCAAAATATGGATTATATCCACAAATTATGCCTATATCTGGTGTAAATTATACTCCAAATAGCGTTCAGAGAAAATTTTCAAATAATTTTATGAATCTTAATATTTTTTGTCCTTAGATTGAACATTGTTTTAAATAAATAAAATATCAATATTATGATTTTAAAAGTCTTTTTGCGTAAAACAAAAATAGTCATGATAATATCACTGAATTTATTTGCTATTTTTAATGTGAAAGCCCAAGAAACTGTACATTATCCGGATGAAAGATATCATTGGGATTGCATTTTTGATTCTGCAAGATTTCATGCTGCTAATTTTATATGGTTTGGATCATCTTCCGGATGTGAACTTTATGGCGATTGCGGTCCTGAATGGCAATTTACGTTAACAGATAAAGAATTAAGACGTCCGGCTTATTTACAATCCATAGTATTTCCATCTAATGCAGAAAAATATGTTTATGGAATAGCAGGAACGACAATTGGTTGCAACAATCCATACGGTTGTTATTTTTACCTTTGTAAAAAAATAGATGGTAGGTATATAATTATAGATTCTGCAGCTTGGAGTCATACAGGCAATTACAAATATATTGATTATTCTTATATTGCTGCAAGTCCACTTAATACCATTGATAACCTTTATGAAGATTATGAATCGGTAGTAAGAGATGGTGGCGTTCCGGCGTTAGATACGGTTATGAATACGATACCCATATTTGAAGCTTTTTTTGAATATCCTTTGGCTGTGAACGATACCTTTTATATAGGCATGAACTCAAATGGTCTACTTCATCCTTTTATAGGCATACCTGATACCTTAAAATTGTGGACAAATATTGATTTATTAAGAAAAAATTACTCCATTATAAAGCCATTATTGCCAACTTATCCAATTGATGAATTATGTACTCATGACTTTAGTCTTATACATGCTCCATTTGATGAAGAAAGACAGTGTATAATATTAGACCATACAAATTTCTCAAGTTTCTTTCCAATATTAGCCCCGCCCACATGTCCTACAATAATGGAAACCAAGGTGGATAGTTTGACATACTGTAGTGCACATATTGGTTGGCGACAAACGTATGTATCCACTTATTGCCGCATAGAATACGGAGAGGAGGGTTTTGTTCGTGGTACCGGTACTGCGATAGATAATATTACTACTACAGATGTAATATTAAACAACCTTTTGCCCAACACCGGCTACGATGTATATTTGCAGTCGTACTGTGCTGCAAGCGATACTGTAAGCGGTTGGCGCAAGATAAGTTTCGTTACCTTAGACACTATATGTCCGGCATTGGAAAACTTGCGTATGCTGTATGTGAGAGATGTTCGTGCCAAGATACGTTGGGACAACCCCTCGGCAGAGGTTAGCCACTGCGAATTGGAGTGGGGCGAAAGTGGTTTCGAGCAAGGTCAAGGGTACTATGTACGCTATGTATACGACACTTCGTATTCGTTTCAAAATCTTGCTGCAGGCACTACCTACGATGTGTATATCCGTACCTATTGTCCACGCAGCAACGTGTATGGCGATTGGCAAAAGCTGACATTTACTACTGAAGGTAATAGTATAGACGAAGCAGAAAATCAACTGCCAATAAGCGTAAATCCTAACCCTACCACCGGTATGGTAGAGGTTTCTCTGCCGCAAGGCTACGAAAACCAAGCTGTAGAGGTATATGATGTGCAAGGTAAGTTGCTACAAAGCCAACGTTTGCAAAACGGCAAAGCTACTTTCAACCTTTCGAAATATCCTAATGGTGTATATGTGATAAAGGTAGGCAACGCAAGCTGCAGAGTGGTGAAAAGAAAATAATAATCAGTTCTATCCCCTATAAAAACACAGAGCCGACTATGTATTACACACGGTCGGCTCTGTTTGTTTTATGGCTGATTAGATTATTTTTCGCGGAAGTATATCTTCATAGGAACACCATGAAAATCCCACATTTCGCGCATTCTGTTTTCTACAAAACGACGATACGGATCGCGTACATATTGTGGCAAATTGCAGAAGAACACAAATTGTGGATATGCTGTAGGCAATTGTGTTATATATTTTATCTTTATATGTTTTCCTTTTATTGATGGTGGTGGGTTTTGTTCCTTAACTATAGGAAGCAAGGCTTCGTTAAGTTCGGAAGTGGTTATTCTTCTACTGCGAGCTTCGAATACTTGTTTGGTTATTTCCAACACCTTAAATATACGTTGTTTATTTATAACCGAAGTAAACACGATAGGCACATCGTTGAACGGTGCTATACGTTCGCGTATCATCTTTTCAAATTCGCGGTGTGTATTTGTATTCTTTTCTATCAAATCCCATTTGTTTACTACTATTACCACACCCTTGTTGTTGCGTTGTATAAGTCCGTATATATTCAAATCTTGTTGCTCCAAACCTTGCGAAGCATCTATCATAAGTATACACACATCGCTGTTTTCGATGGCACGTACCGAACGTAGAACCGAGTAGAATTCTATATCTTCGTTCACCTTTTGCTTTTTGCGCAATCCGGCAGTATCTACAAAATTGAAATCGAAACCAAAAAGATTGTATCTGGTAAATATCGAATCGCGAGTAGTACCTGCTATTGGTGTAACTATATTTCTATCTTGTCCGGTAAGAGCATTAATCATTGACGATTTACCTACATTAGGACGACCAACGACAGCAATACGAGGAAGGTCTGACAATTCGTCGGGTTCGTCTTTCATACCCTTTACCACTTCGTCTAGCAGTTCGCCTGTTCCCGAGCCATTCATACCCGAAATAGGATAAGGCTCGCCCAAGCCCATCGAATAGAATTCTGCAACATCGTTGGCTCTAAGAGGTGTATCTACCTTGTTGGCAACCAATATTACTTTTTTGTTACAACGTCTAAGCATATCAGCCACATCTTCGTCCATAGGAGTCACCCCCTCTTTTACATCAACCAAAAATAGGATAACATCAGCTTCTTCGATAGCCAACTGTACTTGTTTGCGGATTTCTATCTCGAACGAATCATCGCCACCAACCACATATCCACCAGTATCAATAACCGAAAAGTGTATACCGGCCCATTCGGCTTTACCATACTGACGGTCGCGAGTCACACCACTCACCGAATCGACAATGGCACTGCGTGTTTCTGTCAAACGATTAAAAAAAGTGGATTTCCCTACATTTGGACGACCTACTATTGCTACTATATTACCCATAATTAACTGATTTATATGTTTTAAATATTATTCTTACTTATTAAAATACGATACAAAGTTACACTTTTTTGCCGACTTATAAAAGGCATCTCCAAAAAATCCACATTCAAGGCAACTTCTATCATAGGTTGTTATCTGTTATTTTTGTAGTCGTCGGTTGCTGTTGCAGTCCTTTCTTCCGACATCGACACCATTTTTAATGGCATACGTCCACTTCGGCTTTGTATGGGTTGCACCAACTCGCGAAGACTTGTTATATCCAATTTTTGATAGCTTTGATTTTCCGGCTGTGCAAAGTTATTCTTATTCTTGTTATATCTGTCCACATTGTATTTTACGGCATTATTAAAATTGGCTCTCGATATTGCTTGCTTTAGTTTTTCCAAATTCATATTGCCTTGCATATAGTCGTCCATTTCTTTTTCGGTCAGATATTTCTTATAGCGATTAAGTTCTGCTTTTGGAAGCAAACCAGTAGCAGTGTCAATCTTATCGTCTATCGACACCAAATCCACGTTACCTATCAAAGTAGTTTCCAACAACACTATCTTTTTCTTCTGCTTGTCTTTGTAAAAACCCAAATAGGCATGCTTAGGTTCTACAAATATAACGGGATTAAGCCCTATCTTTTTCAAAATAGACGCCATAAAAGCACAGGCATCTATACAATTGGCTTGCTTGTTTCTATATACCTCATCGAAGAAACGAATATACTGCGAATTTACCTTTTTGGAATACTTGCTGGTATTTGATATAGAGCTATACTTCAACCCCTTGGTTTGTATGAAATACCATATTGCAAACACTTGGTTTTGTACTTCTTTTTCGCTTATTTGGTAGCCGGAAAAACGTTGAACTACTTTTTGCTCCAATATATTGTTCAACATTACATCCATCCAAGGATGCTCTTCGTTTACAAAAGCGGCAAACATCCATCTATAGTCGATATACTTGTTTGCAGTATCCCTTACGCCCAGCACACATTCGTTTATACTTCTATAGTTTAGACGCATATTTTTTACATCTACCTCTTCGTCGTTTATATAACATGTAAATGTAAAGTCGACTTTGCCCGGCTGTTTCAGCTTTATAAGGTTGTCGTATTTCCATTTCACCAACGGATAAAAAGTATATGTTTCGTCTTTCTTAGGCATATTTTCCTGAAATATTGTAACATAATTCATCACCGACGAATCCATTACAATCCTCAACACCGAATTATTCTTTGGACATGTTACAGAGTAGGAGAAAAAATCCGATTCGATTTTTCCATTATAATTGGCCAACCCCATAATAAGCGAGGGGTACAATATACCATCAAAGTTGACATCGTATGCAACTTGAAAATTCACTTTAGAGGGATCGATAGTGCGTACAACCTTCTTTTTGTCGCAGCCACACACCAATACAGTCCCTATCAACAACAAAGCTATTACAATTCTTTTACTACCTGCCATTTAGTCTTCTTTATTAGTTGGTTTTGCTTTTAATGTACGTGCAAAAAAGTATATCGTCATCAGTGTTATAACACTTTGTATTGCAATCATGATTATCAATGCCGAAGTATTCATTATTCTACCTCCCTTTTGTTTATGTTTTTATTACCTTGTCTTACCAATATACATATTATCAAAAATACCGCCACAAGCAGTATTCTAGACATATCGACATAGAAAACATCGTTCACCACCGTGCCCGAATATAGCACATCACCTTTTTCCACTGCCTGACCTTCGACCACTTTAAGTTCGTGCGATGGTGTATAAGCATAGCATTTAGCACTACCATCGGTCGAAACACACACATAGTTTCGCCCATTTTCTGCATATATCGAATCTACCACCCCACTATTTTCTACATAAAACTCCGATGCTATCCATTTATTGTTTGGCCCAATGCCTTGATGCTTCAACTCGCCTATTATACTAGTATCATCAAGAGGCCAACCTTTAATACTTACCAACGACCAATCGTCGTTTTTAGGTTTTACCAATGCAGCCAAGAATATAACTATAAGCATTATAGGGGTAACATATTTAAGCACATATTTGAAAAAGTTTGGCATCTTCAGTTCTGCACCTTCGTGTATCATCTTCCACCCCTTGTCAACGCCTATAACCCAAGAAAACAATATAGCTTCGAACATCGCAAATACAAACAATGCAATAGTCCCCCCCCAATAATCATATTGGTCGAACACACCTTTTTGGAAAAACAATACCGTCGGTATACCCAACAACAATATTACCAATCCGAACATGAGAGTAGAGCGCTTTCGACTCCAACCAAAGCCATCGTTGAGAAAAGCCACCATAGGCGAACCCATAGCCACCGTCGATGTTATACCCGAAAAGAATAGTACTCCAAAAAATGCAACACCGGCTATTGCCCCTATAACGGGGCCCCATTGTCCAAAAAGAAATGGCAACGATCTAAATCCTAAACCAAAGCCTCCCAACCCTGCAAGTTCCATAACTTTGTCTATACCAAAATAGCCAATAGAAATAGGTATGATAATAGCACTTCCTATCACAATCTCGCAAAATTCGTTGGCAAAACCCGTAGTCATTGCATTAAGAGTGATATCGTCGTTTTTCCTCAAATAAGATGCATAGCATTGTATACAACCCATTCCCAACGATAGAGTGAAGAATATCTGTCCGGCAGCAGCAAGCCACACCTTAGGATTTTTAAGCGATTCGAACTGCGGAGTCCACAAGAAATTAAAACCTACTACACCATCATTTATAGCTCCATCAACACCGGCCTTTAGCGTAAACGCCTTAAACACCAAGAAAACACCAAATACTATAAGCAACGGCATACATATTTTTGCTACCTTTTCGATACCCTTTTGCAACCCCTTCGATAATATCCAAACATTCAATGCCAAGCACATTATATAGAATATAACAGCTTCGTAAGGTATGCCTGTAGTAGAATGACCAATATCTAAGTAGTTGTCAAAAAACGCCGACACTTCGGTTTCTGACATTCCTCTAAACGTACCTATCAACGAATGGTATACATACGACATTGTCCAACTTTCGATATAGCAATAATAAGCAGCTATTATTAGATTGGAAAACAACCCCAAACCTCCTACATATTTCCACAATCGCTGTTTGTTTATACTCTTCATTATATATGGAGGCGAATTAAAACCATAGCCTCCGCCATATCGTCCTGTTGCCCATTCTACCAAAAGCAATGGCAAACCCAACAGAACAAAACACACGATGTATGGAATAATAAAAGCTCCACCACCATTCTGAACAGCTTGGATTGGGAAACGCAAAAAGTTTCCAAGTCCGACAGCATTACCTGCCATAGCTAATATAAGCCCTAGCCTAGAGCCCCATCTTTCTGTTGTTTGTGTCATATATAATCTATAGTTTAGTTTTGCAAAAGTACTAAAAATAATTCACATACACATTATTTTCGACATACTTAAACAAAAATAAAGTGTTTTTTGTCTTCTCCCACAATAAAAAAGCGACGATGGATCAAAGTTAATCCATCGTCGTCATTATATTATCTACTTAAAGAATCGTTTATTCTGTTTCTAACAATTGTATCTTTTACAAGTTATTATAAACACACTATCTGAATTACAACAATCCTTTTTCTTTCTTTTCGCGTAGAGTAGTAAGCATATCTACTGTCATCTTGTCAAGGTCGTATTTAGGATTCCAACCCCATTCTTTTCTTGCACAAGAATCGTCCAAACTATTTGGCCAGCTGTCAGCGATAGCTTGTTTTATAGGTTCCGGTTCGTATACCATTTCAAAGTCCGGAACATATTTCTTTATGGCATTGTATATAATTTCAGGATCGAAACTCATAGCAGTAACGTTGAATGAGTTACGGTGAATGAATTTAGATGGATCTGCTTCCATGATGTTAATCATAGCATCTAAAGCATCAGGCATATACATCATATCCATAAAAGTACCTTTTTTCAATGGGCAAACAAACTTTTCGCCTTTTACTGCAGCATAGTATATTTCCACTGCATAGTCGGTAGTACCACCACCCGGCAAAGTAAGATTCGAAATCAAACCAGGGAAACGTACCGAACGTGTATCTACACCAAAACGAGTGTAGTAGTAATCGCTAAGCAATTCACCGGTTACTTTTGTTACACCATAAATTGTAGCAGGACGTTGGATAGTATCTTGTGGAGTCATATCTCTTGGAGTGCTTGGACCAAAAGCGCCTATTGAACTAGGAGTGAAAACAGCACAATTGAATATACGAGCTACTTCCAAACAGTTTACTAAGCTGCCAATTCCTACATTCCAACCAAGCATAGGATTCAATTCAGCTGTTGCCGAAAGAATTGCAGCAAGGTTATATATTGTATCGATGTTGTATTTTTTTACCACATCTACTATTTGCATTATCTGAGTAGAGTCGATACGTTCGATAGGACCACGTTCGTAGATAGGACCTGTCAATTGACGCAAATCGCTACATACAACGTTATTGTCGCCATAAATATCACGCAAATTTCTTGTAAGTTCGGAACCTATTTGTCCGCCAGCACCTACTATTAATATTCTCTTCATTGTAAGTTTTGTTTAATCGTTAAACTACCAAACGTTGTTGGCAATTAGAAAAAGAGTAACGAAATTAAGTAGTAGCTACAACTATCTTTTTCGTTACTCTTTATAACATTAATATTTTATTAACCTTCTATTTCTTTACGTACTTTTACGAATGCAGCAATACATTTGTCAAGATGTTCTCTTTCGTGAGCTGCTGATATTTGTACACGAATACGAGCTTCGCCCTTAGGAACTACAGGATAATAGAAACCTGTTACAAATATACCTTCTTCTTGCATTTTAGCTGCATATTGTTGCGATTTTGCTGCGTCGTAAATCATTACTGCACATATAGCAGATTCTGATGGTTTGCAATCAAAACCTTCTTCTTTCATTCTTCTTAAGAAGTAATCAGTGTTTTCGTGTAGTTTGTCTTGAAGTTCGTTAGTTTCGCTCATCATTTCAAACATACGGATACCTGCTGCTACCAATCCAGGAGCCAAAGAGTTCGAGAACAAATAAGGTCTTGAACGTTGACGTAGCATGTCGATAATTTCTTTTTTACCAGTTGTAAAACCACCTACACCACCGCCGAAAGCTTTACCAAGTGTACCGGTAATGATTTCTACTTTACCTTTAAGGTTGTAGCGTTCTGTAACACCACGACCTGTTTTACCTACAACACCTGCACTATGGCTTTCGTCTACCATAACCATTGCATCGTATTTTTCAGCCAATTCGTATATTTTGTCAAGAGGACAAACGTTACCATCCATCGAGAATACACCATCAGTAGCAATCAATTTGAAGCGACAATCTTTAGCTTCGATAAGTTTTGCTTCCAAATCAGCCATATCAGCATTAGCATAACGGAAACGTTTAGCCTTACACAAACGTACACCATCGATAATTGAAGCATGGTTCAATGAATCGCTGATGATAGCATCTTGTTCGCCTAAAAGAGGTTCGAAAACACCACCGTTTGCATCAAAACAAGCAGCATAAAGAATAGTATCTTCTGTTCCAAAGAACTCTGCAATCTTTTCTTCCAATTTTTTGTGTAGGTCTTGACAACCACAAATAAAACGAACCGAAGCCATACCAAAACCACGTGCATCCATGCCTTCTTTGGCAGCTTTTATAAGTTCCGGATTGTTTGCTAATCCTAAATAGTTATTTGCACAGAAGTTTAAGCACTTCTTTCCTTTTACCAAAATCTCAGCTCCTTGTGGAGATTCTATAATACGTTCGTTTTTGTACAAACCTGCAGCTTCTATTTCTGCTAATTCTTTTTGTAGGTATTTTTGAAAACTATTATACATAATATCAATATTTTATATGTTTTATTCACTTTATAATTAATTACGCAAAGGTACAGATTTTTTTTCAAAAGTGCGAGCTATTTCTAATGTATTTTACAACAAACATATAACTAACTGTTTTTCAATACCACTAACAGGCTTCACTTTTTATAATTTACTAGATACTAACAATCTTTTTTTCCGACACTATCATCTCTAAAATTCCTGCCAATATCACAATATAAAGTATCTTCGCTACCACTATTATCCACGAAAGCTATATCAGACATAATACTCATACTTTATACAAGACACCAGAAAAACAATAGTTCAACGAAATTGTTATAACCGGGAAAACATATCAAAGCAGAACAAATAAAAAAACCTCCAACGGGGATTGTTGGAGGCTAAAAAAGTTGTATAATCAATCTTTGAGGAAATTTTTGTGGGAGCAATAGGATTCGAACCTATGACCCCCTGCTTGTAAGGCAGGTGCTCTGAACCAGCTGAGCTATGCTCCCATTCGCAATCATTATCTCTCGATTTGCGATTGCAAAGGTACGAAGTTTTTTTGAACTGACAAAATTTTTTTTCAAAAAAAATCGTATATCACAATAAATCAGAGTAAAATATTTTCAAATAGTTATTCATTTATCCCCTATTTTTGATATAAAAAGAAAATAATCTATTCAAATTTCACCTATTTTCTTACAATATTTGCATCAAAAAACACTATGAAAAAGCACACAAATAAAAAACCTCCAACGGGGATTGTTGGAGGCTAAAAAAGTTGTATAATCATTTTTGAGGAAATTTTTGTGGGAGCAATAGGATTCGAACCTATGACCCCCTGCTTGTAAGGCAGGTGCTCTGAACCAGCTGAGCTATGCTCCCATTCGCAATCATATCTCTCGATTTGCGTTTGCAAAGGTACGAAGTTTTTTTGAATTGGCAAGACTTTTTTATCAAAAAAAATACACTTCCCTCCATTAAAGACTTATAGTATATTATTTTGCAAGACCTTATAAAAAATAAAAAAACATATATTTTTTATACCTCATACCTTCATTCTAACTATTTTCTTTCCCTCATTTAATGATAATCGATAAAATTTGAGGCAAAATTATCATCAATACTAGTGCAAACGGATAGGTAGTTGTATAGTTTGTTTGCAGATTTTCCGATTCGGTTTTCACTCCTATTATTGTAAGTCCCAATGTGGAATTTAATGCTCCCGACATTATACCCATAAGTGGAATAAAACTTATTTTGAAAAAATATCTACCTACCACATAGCCAATAATCATAGGCAATACAGCCACAAGACAACCTATTGCCACTATAACAATACTTTGACGATTGAACACATCAGTCAGATGTGCACCGGCATCGGTACCTACGGCAGCCAAAAAAATCAACAATCCCAACTGCCTAAACAAATTGTTCGACACATTACTCATAGCCCAAATTATCGGACCGGTCTTACCTATATAACTAAGTATCAACGACGATATCAATACACCGCCACTAAGACCAAGTTTTATTTGCAACGAGTTGTGGATGGGAATAGTAAGGCTACCAATAAAAATTCCTATTATGATTCCCAATGTAATAGGTAGAAAGTCGGTATCAGCAGCTTGTTTTATGTTGTTTCCCAAAAATTCGGTTACAGCTTCGGCATGCGATATATCTGTTGCTATTTGCAACCTATCGCCATAACGTATTTTCAACTTGCCCGATATTTCCAACTCACTATTGCCTCGTTGCAAACGTATTACATTGCTATTAAATATTCCCGAAAGATTTATTTCTTCCAACGTTTTTCCCACTACCCTTTTATTAGTTACTAGCAACCATATATTTTCATATTGTGCTTGCAGTTCCATATTCTCATTGTCAACACTTTTTCCTAACAACAGCCCTGCTTTTTGATGACTTTCGTCTGTACCTATCACTCTTATAGTATCGCCAAGCGACAAAACTGTGTTTAATGTTGGATTTACCACTTCGCCCAAATGCTTTATCCGAGAAATTGTCGCCCCTGTTGTTGCTCTAAAATTTAGGTCGCGTATAGTTTTATTCTCTATATTTGGATTCTCTATTTTGTAGTCCTTGCGTATAATTGCCGGATTACGTCGTCTACTATCTTCTGCTTCGATTGCGTTTTCTTTCGAAAAATCAACCCTTACAATAGAAGGTATCAGTTGAAAAAACAGTATCGTTATTATAACGGCAAAAGGATAAATCAGACTATAATTTAGAGATGTTTCGGCCGACGACACCACATCAATCGATGCTGCAAGGCCTATAGAACTGGCCATTCCACCATTAAACACCCCAAGTATCGAGCCGATATTACCAAATCCGAACACATAGCAAAGCACCACAGTGACAAGCACGCCCGAACCTATAAGTATTAGCGTAAGCAATATAGGCTTTTTCCCATTACTGATAAACGAATTGAAAAATCCGGGACCAGATTGTATACCTATTGTAAAGATAAACAACAAAATTCCAAAGTTTTGAAACATCTTAGGTATTTCTATTCCCCAGTATCCCAAAAGCATAGCAATAAAAATAACACCCGACACATCAAGAGAGAATCCCCGTATCTTGACACGTCCAAGTACCAATCCTATCGATATAACGAAAAATAGAGCAAATAAGCCCTGCGTAAATAGTTCGTCCATACACACTATATTGTTATTCGAGTGTATAAACACTCCGACTATCGAAAAGTTTCCTTCTGTTTTCCACAAGCAAACACTGCAATCGAAAGCCCAAACCGACATAGTTCTAAATACATTTTTAAACATTTACTTTCTTATCTCAAGAAATTTTGCGTATTTTTGTGCAGTATTTGTACCTAATGTTCATTGCATGTATTTTACTGATTGCTACTATACATATAAACAAACAGACACATGCAACAAACACTTACAAATTGATAAAACCAACAAGGTTATGCAAATAAAAACATTATGCTAGACGATACTTACAAAACTATAACATCTCCCGCCGAGGGTATTTATAAAGAAAAAGGAAGCAAATTTTTGGCATTTGCTATTCCTGTCGTTTCGGAAGCCGAAGTAAAAGAAAATGTAGAGCGATTGAAAAAAGAGTATTACGATGCTCGCCATCATTGCTATGCCTATATATTGGGACACGACAAGGCAGTATATCGTGCCAACGACGACGGCGAACCTTCGGGCACTGCAGGACGTCCCATACACGGACAACTACTTTCGAAAGACATAACAAACACACTGGTAGTAGTGGTTCGCTACTTCGGAGGTATAAAGCTTGGTGTATCAGGGCTCATCACTGCATACAAAGCAGCAACTAAAGATGCTTTGGACAACGCCGAAATAATAGAAAAAACGGTAAACGAAGTTTATCGTGTAGAATTTGAATATCCTCTTATGAACGATGTGATGCGATTGCTAAAAGACGAGAATTTAGACCAATTCAATCAGCGATTCGAGATGAACTGTAGCTTGGACTTCTCGGTACGAAAATCTAAAAGTGCACGTGTCACAGATGCCTTTTCAAAAATAAGGGGGGTAACATTATCCTTTGTTCGAACAGAATAAAAATAAATAGCGGCAATGTTGTTGTACGACATTGCCGCTATTTGTTTATAGTGCATATTACCGATTATAATTCTATACTATCTAGTCTGCTTGGAATTTCAACATCGGCGAAACCTCTATCTTTAAGTGTATTCTTAAAGTTTTCTTGTGTTTCTTCTTCGCCATGTACAAGGAATATTTTCTTCAGCTTCTTTTTGTTTTGGCAGGAAATATATTGTATCATTTCTTCATAATCGCCATGAGCCGAATAAGCATCTATCCTACGCAAGTCGGCACGTACTGTAATAGGACGTCCAAATATCGAAACCTTTTTGTCGCCACGCATAATCTTTGCACCCAATGTAGTAGGAGCACAATATCCCACACAAAGTACTGTAGTTTTAGGGTTATCTATACTATTGGCCAAATGATGCTTTACACGTCCTGCTTCCATCATTCCCGATGCCGAAATTATAATACATGTTTTGTTGCGTTCGTTAAGAGCTTTCGATGCTTCTATCGATTGTACATATTGCAACTTATCGAATCCAAATGGATCGGGGTCGGTTTTCATTACTTCTACAATCTCGTCGTTGAAGCATTCCGAATGCAGACGCATTATATTTGTTGCCGACACGCTTAGCGGACTATCTACAAACACATCAATATCCGGCAACAGCTTTTTGTTTTTCAAATTATTGAATGCATATATTATTTCTTGTGCACGACCTATTGCAAACGAAGGGATAATAAGTTTTCCTTTCTTCTTTGTACAAGTATCAAGTGTAGCCATCAAAAGGTCTTGCTCGGCATTGCCAAAAGTAGAGTGAGTGCGATCGCCGTATGTCGACTCCATTATCAAATAATCCACTTGTGGAAATGGTTCGGGGTCTTTAAGTATAAGCGACGAATAACGGCCTATATCGCCGGTAAAACATAGCTTTATATTTCTTCTGCCTTCTTTTACTTGCATATATATAGCGGCACTGCCAAGAATATGGCCTGCATCGAAAAACTCTATAGTCACTTGCCCCTCTATATTAAAAGGTTTATGATAAGGCACACTTATAAAGCATTGCATACATTCTTGAGCATCGGCCAAATCGAAAATAGGTTCCACCGGCTTGACGGTAGGATCGGCAGCACGACGCTTTTTGTTGAATGTGCGAGTATCCGATTCTTGTATACGACCGGCATCGGCAAGCATTATGGCACAAAGGTCGCGAGTAGCAGGGGTACAAAGCACTGTACCTCTAAATCCTCTCTTGTAAATGTATGGTATAAGACCCGAATGGTCGATATGAGCGTGGGACAGAATAACATAATCTATTTCCGAAGGTTCAAAGCCTAAGTCACGATTCATTTCGTCGGTTTCCAAACCCTTGCCTTGATACATTCCACAATCCAACAATATCTTTAGTCCTTGTTTGGTTGTTATTAAGTGTTTACTGCCTGTAACTTCTTTGGCAGCTCCCAAAAACTGTATATTCATAATGTATTTGTGTTACAGATAAAATTCGTTTTGTACCATTACCTAACGCAGTTTGAACACAAATATTATTGCATCGAAGAAAAAAGCCAATTATATAGCAATATTCACCCCGGCTTTTCTCGCAAAAATTACATCACGATGCAGGCACCCACTACATCGTGATGCAGAGGAAATTTCATCGCGAGGAAATTTTCACTACATCGCGATGGAAAAACCGCATCGTCGCCACGCACTTAAAAGCCGACAACAATGCAGAAAAAACTATATTTCTTGGTTGTTTAAATTCATACATACAACAAAATACAATATATGCCGTTTTATAAAAACATTGTAAAAATTACACATTATGAATATAAGCAAATTCCTTATCCGTGCCAGTTATCCCAATTATTTTATGGTGAAACTATATGCCGACTGCGGACGTGACATCTTTGAAAAACAAAACGAACGCGAAGGCAATAAACCCGGTACCGTTATTTATAGCCTCGACGGAGACGACACTAAGTATGAGATTGCTCCACGATGGTACGACATATTTTATCTTTTAAAGAACACCCACGAAAAAAGCAAACATTTCCTTTCGTTACTTATTCGCGAAGAAAAAGGCGACAGCAGCGTGAAAGAAGAACTTGAACAGCTGCGAAACAAAATGTACGACGAATGCAAAAAATATGTAGCCGAACACCCTTTGCAAAACGACATAGAGATAGTAACACCTACTGCCGAACAGGAATTTACCGTTTTCGACATAAGCTACAAAGGACGTATGCTTCTCGAACTGACTCAGCAATGCTACTCTGTTCCCGATTTCTGCATACTCAGTTCCAAAAGTTTCCACAATCCATATTGGAACTCCCTTATCGAAACGGCTATCGAAAATCTCGAGATTATGACTTTCAGCAAATTGGGGTCGGAAGAAAATCCTTTGGTTTTTGCTATTCGCACGGCTATGCCTCAGTATATTCCGGGTCTTATGCCCACATTGCTCAACGTGGGCGTAACACAAAGCGCCTACATAGGGCTGCTTAAAAAATATCCCGAAAGCATGGCAAACCGCATCTATCTAAGCACATTGCAAAACATATTCGACATGCTTTCGCTAAAAGATGTACACCAAAGCGACAACAATACTTTGCCCGTACACTTGCAACGCGAGAAAATAGACCTTATGGAAAAAGAAATTTTCCAAACCGAAAACGGTGCAAGACTACTTACCGACGCAATGTATCAGGTAAAGACTTTTATGAACTATGTTCGCGACTTCTATGTAGAAAATCAAGACTCGATACTTACATTTATGCAGGGCAAGCATGCCTATCCATCGTTTATATTGCACAAAATGGTGTGGACTGTGGGCAACGACGATTCCTATCCCGGCGTAATGCACAGCCGCCACAGCCGTACAGGACTTGGTACTCAGATAGAAAGTTATAAAAATATATTTGGCGAAGAGATAATGACCGGCTACATCTCGTCGGAAGATACCGAATACTTCGACCGCAGCGAGATTAAAACCAAATTCCCTGCCATCTACCACTTCGACCCACTGCTTACCAAGTTGGAAAGCCGTTTCAAATCGCCGGTAACTATCGAGTTTGCGGTAGAAACAGTGCCGGGACATGCCAGCCTTTTTGCTGTGTTACAACTAAATATGTCGGAGCTTACAGGACGTTCGGCTCTGCTTTCGAGCATTGCATTGTACGAAAAGGGAATTATTGCCAAAGAAGACGTTGTGAAACTTATTCGTCCATACCACTTGCGACAAATAATATCCGACAGTATCGACGAGAAATCGTTGTCCAAACTAACATTCTTTGGCAAAGGACTTAACGTATTGCCACGTACCGCCATATCGGCAGTGATATGCTTTAGTGCCGCCAAAGCCAGCGAAATGAAAAAACAAGGACATTCGGTGTGCTTGTGTCAAGAACGTTTTGTGCCCGAAGACACCATCACGCTGAACGAAGTAGACGCTATATTAAGTATGACACCTGCCGCTATACACGTAGTTACGGCTTGTCGTGGATATGGAATACCAGCGTTTCTAAACTTGCAATCGTACGGCATACGAATGGAAGGCAATAAGCTGATAAACTCCGAAGGCATAGAAATACACGAGTACGACAAAGTGACCCTATCCAGCAAACACAAAACCATATATAAAGGCGAAGCCGATTTCCGCCCTGCTAAGTTTATGAAATACCTAAACGGGGAAAAGATGGAATTGGAGCCAAAGGAAAAACCCGTATTCGAAAACCTAAAATCTGCTTATACCAAATATCAAGAGATAATCAACTCGACACAAACCAACTATATAGCCGACATCGACACATTGGCACGCATTATACGCTGCGACTTGAAAGAAAATCCCGAAAAAGCCAAAGAGGTAGTAAACTCGTGGTACGACGATAATGCCAACCGCTACATCGAGCAAGTGCTTGAAAGCAAAATGGGTTCGCATCAAGACCAATCCCGCGTGTTCGACCTGTTGGATATGGAAAAGAAGATTGATTTCTTCAAGCAAGTGATAAACAACTGCATAAAGCAAAATCTTTCGGGGCTGAGAGCTGGCTCGTTTATGTTGGGCAGATTTGTGGCCAAGCCACTGCCTTGCCGTTTCTGGAAAGACTTCACTCCAACCGAAATAGCATATATGCTTAACGAATATATTCTATACGAAAAATATTTGCAGGTGCTTGAAGAAGTAGGCGAAACCAAGCTTACACGTGCCCACTCCAAAATAGTGTCGGAAGGAATGCACAACTTTAATGTCAATACATTCAATCTATATAACTTTGCCACACTTATGCACATAGGAGCCGATTGGGACGCCATAAAAACAGAATGCCGAAAGTTCGACAGCGTTCAAGAAAACACCCTGCTGCTTATGCAAAAGCTATCCGCTCCGGTAGAAGAAGTATTCGACCTTTCCGAGCCTTGGAACCGCGAACGATACGAACGAATGATAAACGAGAATAAATAACACTCACTTTAACCAAAACAGGAACAAGACCACAAATTAAGTCTGTTCCTGTTTTTGTTTTATATAGTTTTGAAAGTGTATAATTACCAATTTATCAATTCATATCCCACGATATGCAATTTAAAGCGCCTCCTCTACGTACTGCTTCTAATGCCGGTATCCCAATTACTTTGGAGTTTGGCAATATATTAGAAATTTGTTGCAAAGCTTGTTTATCTTCCGGTATTCCAAGCTGAGGTACAAACAATACGTTTCCAATTGTCAGAAAGTTAATATAAGCCCAACTGCGTTGATGCTTACGCTTTACATTATACGAAAGAGCTATTACTTCAAAATGCTGATCTAATATTCGCTTGAATTGATTGTAATACTCTGCATCATAATCGTAATAGTTTGTTATGAAAATACGATTGTCGTCAATATAATGTATAACCCCATCGCTGTGTCCGAGTATTTCTTCTCTATCCCACGGAATAAAAAGTATATCTCGTTGAAATGCTTCTTCAAGAAGGTTTCTAATATGATTACGAGACTTATCTTTATTTTCATAATACACTTTCTCTGTCATCACTACTTTGTTTCCGCATATTACCACATTGCCGCCATCTAACACTAAGTCCAATTCTACAACTTGTCCATTCAATATATTTTCAATAGATTCTATAGCTTTTACATCCGTAATAGTACGTCTGTAATAAGGTGTTTGCAAATAATCAGGTTGGTATTTGTATAGTACAAAACGATTGCTATCAGTTTGAATTGGCATATAATCTCGACACCATATATCTTTTGTATTCTTCAATAATCCATAGGATATATTTTCTTTTCCTAATTCATCAACTAGGTTTTTATATAGTATCGGACATTTTTTTGGCAATAAGTCTGAAAAGAAAACTGCTCTAGAAATACTATCAGTCATATCTAAGTTATAATACTCCTTTTATTATTCAGGCAAAATAAAACGACTAACATTATAAGACCTCGACTTTTCCCCTTCTTCGCGTTCTAAAGTACCCTCTTTTTTATAAAAGCCTTTTACCATCGATGTTTTCCATTTATTTTTTGGAATCGAATTATCGTAGAAACAAAGTCTGTATTTGGAGTTTTTTTCTTCTTCTGTTTGCTCTTTACCTAAAGTTCTATATGTTGATGCAATTCGTGAGATATGATTATCCGATTCTTTGACACATAAATATGGCAACATTTTAGATTCTTTACATGCATTTAATATCTTATCCTTACAAGTCAAAGGCCCTGCTATAATTACACCTTCTTCCGTTCGAATAGCTCTAATCAATATACCACCATATTTACCATAATCTTCACTATACCAACTATCGAAGCAAATATCTATACCACTAAGATGATAGAACAAATCGCCTGCTTTATATCCATTCCTTGGATAAGTGACATCATTCCAATCTCCATTCCATTTCCTACTTTCGAAATAATAAAACTCCACTTCGGCTAAATACAATTCTTCATTGCCACACTTGATGCAATAATTATTAAATAATTCATCTGCAATGTTGCAAAACTTTTCATTTACTTCTTTGACAGTTGAATTATTTTCATTCAATCCTTGCAATGGGTCTGACAATAATTCAATAATATTCTTCATAACAGTTTATTTATTAATTTATTAACTATAGAAAAACTTTATCATGTTTTTCCGCAAAGGTATATAATTTCTTTCAATTACACAAACATTAGCAGTAATATCTTTATTAGGTATCGGAAATTAGAAAAGTTCCGTTTCTATTCATTGCCGAGCTATTTTTCTATCTTATATTTTACTTCTTTAAGAGCCTTTTTGATGTCCTTTGATGGTTTGTAGATTATTTTTGTTTTTTCAATCAATTTTTTATTCAATTCTTCCTCGGTATCTACCGCATCGGCTTTGACCGATAGCTCTATGCTGCCCAATGGTCCCAACTCGGTACCTCGACCTATTTCTATGTTTTCTATAATTACCTGCATAACTTCGGCTAATGCGAACTTTACTTCATAATCTGTAAGTGTGGTGCGTTCGGCTATCAATGCACACATCTTGTCGAAATCAAGCCGAGATTTTGGATCTATCCTCAACGAATACTTATCTTTATCTTCTCCGTTGATATGCATTCTCTTTTTATAAGCAATTAAATCTATCATATTCTATATTCTTTATGTTGATTTCAAAATTCCTTGATGTAAAATAAAAATTCCTTACGATAAAAATATTTATTCTTATTCTTTTACTATAAAACATCTGATCTTTCAACCAAAAAGATCCGATCTTTTACCCCAAAACATCGGATGTTTTACCCCAAAAGATCCGATGTTTTGCATGTTCTCCTTCAGACTTTTCAAATTTACCTCAAGCTTTATCAAATTTACCTCCTATATTTTTCAGCTTTACCTAAACATATATATTTATTTCGTAAAAATATTTACTGACAAGGGTTATTTTCATGTAATAAATGTTGTGTTAGTGAGTATAAAAAAAGTGGCATTCCTCAGAAAAAGAATGCCACTTGATATTTGATTTAATTATTTTGTTCTTCCCGGATAAACTTTCAAAGCTTCTTCCAAACACTTGATAGCGGCACGCAAAGCGTCGGTATTCAAGCAGTAAGTAGCGCGTACTTGGTGACGGCCTTTTTCAGGATCAGCGTAGAAACCTGTAGCAGGAGCAAACATAACTGTTTCGCCATTGTAGCTGAATTCTTCAAGCAACCATTGGCAGAAGCGGTCAGAATCGTCGATAGGCAATTCTACGATAGCGTAGAAAGCACCTTTTGGATTAGGACAGAAGCATCCTTCTATTTTGTTGATGCCTTCTACCAATACATCGCGACGAGTAACGTATTCTTTGATAACAGCGTCGAAATATTCTTGAGGAGTGTCGATAGCTGCTTCAGAGAATATTTGTCCGAAAGTAGGAGGGCTCAAACGAGCTTGTGCCATGCGCATAGCAGCACCAAATACTTCTTTGTTCTTAGTTATCAAGCAACCGATACGGGCACCGCATGCCGAATAACGTTTAGATACAGAGTCTAACAGTATAGTGTTTTGTTCTATGCCGTCAAGTTGCATTACAGAGAAGTGTTCGTGTCCGTCGTAGCAGAATTCACGATATACTTCGTCGGCAAATAAGAACAAGTCGTGTTTCTTAACTATTTCAGCTACTTTTTGCAACTCTTCTTTCGAGTAAAGATAACCTGTAGGGTTGTTAGGGTTACAAATCATTATAGCTCTGGTTTTAGGAGTAATGGCTTTTTCAAACTCTTCGATAGGTGGCAAAGCAAAACCGTCTTTTATGCTAGAAGGGATAGTTTTGATAACAGCGTTGCAAATGTTAGCAAAAGTGTTGTAGTTTGTGTAG
Organism: Bacteroidales bacterium; assembly: GCA_017561155.1. Classification (GTDB taxonomy): domain Bacteria; phylum Bacteroidota; class Bacteroidia; order Bacteroidales; family P3; genus HGM05376. The sequence continues at coordinate 32,018 of JAFZDP010000007.1, forward strand.
TATGGTTCCGGGATAAGGATTTCTTCGCCGGGGTTCAAACATACTGTGAAAGCAAATTGCAAAGCTTCCGAACCACCGCAAGTGATGATTATTTCGTCGGCAGTTACGTTGATATTGTTTTTAGCATAGTAACCGGCCAATTTTTGACGATACGACATAATACCGGCCGAGTGGCTATATTCCAATACGTTTACCGGTGTTTTGCTTAATGTTTCCAAAGCTCCTTTTGGAGTTTCGATATCGGGTTGACCAATATTTAAGTGGTATATTTTCACTCCTTTAGCCTTTGCAGCATCTGCATAAGGTACAAGTTTGCGAATAGCCGATGCAGGCAATTCAGCACCTTTTTTTGATATTTGTGGCATTATACTTTATGTTTTTGTGTGTTATTAAAAACATTATCTCCGCATATACTACGGAGATAATTGAATTACTTACTATAAATTATTTTCTTTAAGCTATCACCAAGAAATTAGTTGTTTGTAGGTGTGCTTTCAGGTTTAAGCACTGTTCCTTTGATACGCAATACTACACGAGGTTCGTTTACTGCATTCGATGGAACTGTAACTGTTTTGTTGAACCCACCAATGTTGTTGGTATTGTATCTTACGTTTATAGTTCCGGTTTGTCCCGGCATGATAGGTTCTTTAGTATAAGTAGGTGTAGTACAACCACACGATGCTTTTACTGCGCCCAACATAAGAGGTTCGTTACCTACATTTTTAAATTCGAAAACACAGTTACCATCGGCACCTTTTTGAATTTTACCATAATCGTGTTCTTTTTTTGTAAACTCAATTTTTGGACCCGATGTAGGTTCTTCTTGTTTAGTGTCTTGAGCTTTTACTGCTCCAATCATAAAGATAGCCATAAGGCCCATCAAAAATACTTTTTTCATGACTAAATATTTTTATCGTTAATATAATCTGTTGTTTTATTTGTCGCTAAATAACTGCAAAATTACAAACTTTATTATTAATAATTGCAATTTTTTTTTCTTTTTATTCCCTTTTAACGTTGATGCACTATAATTATTGTTTATAATCAATTTTTTACATTATATATACATATTATCTTTTTCTTTCACTATCTATGTATGCAGAAGCTTTATTTGCCCATATTACACTGTCGAAAAACTATTTTTTCCGTATTCTTTCGTCATTACTATACTACAACAAACAATAAAGGAGATAACTTGCACTCAAGATACCTCCTCTATTATTTTTTATTGAAAAAATCTGCTATTCTTTCATTATGCACTCATGCAGTTTGCATCGCTTTTTACTTTTTTCACCAATCCTTGAAGCACTGTACCCGGACCTACTTCTATGAATTGTTCTGCACCATCTGCAATCATGTTTTGTACTGTTTTTGTCCAACGTACAGGAGCTGTAAGTTGAGCGATAAGATTTTGTTTTATCTCTTCAGGATTAGTAAAAGGTGTAGCTGTCACATTTTGGTATACAGGGCAGCAAGGTTCAACAAATGTTGTTCTTTCTATAGCTTCAGAAAGTTCAACTCTTGCAGGTTCCATCAAAGGCGAGTGGAACGCACCACCTACGTTAAGAGGCAAAGCACGTTTAGCACCTGCGGCTTTCAATAGTTCGCATGCCTTTTTTATACCTTCCATCGAACCGGAGATAACCAATTGTCCGGGACTATTATAGTTGGCAGGAACAACCACTTCGTCTTCGATAGATTTACAAATATCTTCTATAATATTATCGTCCAATCCTAAAACAGCAGCCATTGTAGATGGTTTTAGTTCGCATGCTTTTTGCATAGCGTTGGCACGAGCTATCACAAGTTTCAAACCATCTTCAAACTTCATTGCACCAGCAGCTACAAGTGCAGAAAATTCTCCCAACGAGTGTCCGGCAACCATATCAGGTTTAAATTCTTCGCCAAGGCTTGCTGCCAATATAGTAGAATGTAAAAATATAGCAGGTTGGGTTACTTTGGTTTGTTTCAAGTCTTCGGCAGTACCCGAAAACATCATATCTGTTATACGAAAACCTATAATATCGTTTGCTATCTCAAACAATTCTTTGCATTTAGAATTATTGTCGTATAATTCTTTTCCCATTCCAACAAATTGAGCTCCTTGTCCGGGAAATACGTATGCTTTTTTCATTTTTATTAATGTTTTAATTAGTAAAATAAATATGATAGTAAGCGTATTACATTTCTGTATAGACTTTTTACTACGTTGCAAAGATACATAAAAAATCAGACATTGATAAAAAATGCCTGATTTTTTATATCACATATATTCTGTTTCTTAGCATTTCACATACTCTTCCACATCATCTTTTGTTATCACGTCGTTGCACAACACCCACAAACGTTCTATCGAGTTTTCCAATTCTCTTACATTTCCGGTCCATGGCAACTCTTGCAATGCGTCTATAGCATCTTGACCTATCGTTATTTTTCGATCCTCATTATTAGCTTCCATTTTTGCCATAAAATGCTCTATCAGCAATGGGATATCCTCGCGACGCTCCGACAACGATGGCATCTTTATAGGTATCACACTCAATCTATGATACAAATCTTCTCTAAAACGACCTTCATGTATTTCGCGGTGCAAATCCTTGTTGGTAGCAGCTATCACTCTTACATCTATAGGTATAGCACTTTCGCCGCCTACTCTTGTAATTTGTTTTTCTTGCAACACTCGTAGTATTTTGGACTGAGCCGACAAACTCATATCGCCTATTTCGTCAAGAAACAATGTACCTCCGTTGGCTTGTTCGAAATCACCTTTGTGCATTTTCACTGCCGAAGTGAACGAACCTTTCTCGTGGCCAAACAACTGACTTTCTATAAGCTCTGCTGGTATAGCAGCACAGTTTACTGCTATAAAAGCTTTGTTTCTACGTTTGCTACACTCATGTATTCTTCGAGCTATAAGTTCTTTGCCGGTCCCATTTGGACCTACTATCAACACTCGTTCGTTGGTAGGTGCTACCTTTTCGATCATTTTAAACACATTTTGCATAGCCTTAGAGTTGCCTATGATAGGCGTAGTGTAGAAATCTTCCAATACTATCCTTTTTTTGTTAGACTCTTCTTTATGCGGTTCGCTTTTTATACTTCCTATTTCCCTCAACGACGACAATAAGGTGTTTAGGTTTATAGGTTTCTGAACTACATGCGATGCTCCGCACTTCATAGCTCGCACCACAGTATCCAAATCCAGTTCACGTATCATCATTATAAACGGAACTTCAAAGCTTTGTTCGCGAACTTTTTGTAGCAATGATATACCTTCTGTTTTGGGAAATTTTATTTCGGACAATACTGCAAAATAATCATTCTTGCATATCTTTTCAAATGCAGCTTGGTAGTTGTCCTCTGTATCTACATGATACGACTCATACTCGAGTACTTCTTTCAAAGAAGATTTTGTCGCAGGTTCTGAATCAACTATTAAAAGTTTTTTCATACATCGTTTCGTGTTGGTTCAACGTGTGTTACTTTAAATCATTTTTCTATTTTTTAACCGTCCTATTAAACAAATAATTTTCTAAAAAAGTTTCTGTGTTTCTACTAACATTTCGAATCATTCAAGCAAAAAAATCGAGCAAGTAACGTATTATTGTTTTAGAAATTTCGCAACATATCCATTTTACATCTTTTTAACTCATATACTAATATCGTTCCTAAACACAATCACATCAATCAATCTACATAACATACTATAATATAAAATATTAAACCATGACAATACAACAGTATTACTCTTATACTTTTTCACAAAACAAAACAGCGAAATTGAAATACATATCGTTTTCTACAGTATTCCAATTTCGCTGTATTAGCAATATCTGTTTAGGTCATTAAACCACAAACCTACATAAGTTTTATGTTTTGGCTAAAGTATACTTCAGTAGCTCCTACTCCATATTTTGCCATCGAGGCATCAAAATAGTGCAAACCTTTGTATTTCTTTAATTCTTTTATTATCTCGTTTTTAAGCACACCCGACCCCACTCCATGTATAAATATCACTTTTTGCACATGGTTTATAATGGCATCATTCAGGCATTTTTGGAAGAAATTCATCTGTATTTCGAACTTAGAATGGTCGTCAAGCTCGTTGCAGTTTGGATACAACGCTTCTATATGCAAATCCACCTCTGCCACATTAGGCTCTATAAAGTATTGTTCCAAAACGTTATTTGGATTCATAACCTTGGCCTTTTTTATAACAATAGGCTCAGCAACTTCTTCGTCTTTATCCATAGTAGCACCTTTGTTTTTGCTATCTATAGTCGCTATGGGTTTTATATCGGCAAGTTTTGCAAGCGATACCATCACAGCTTTGGCATTCAAACAACCTATTTCTACATAACTCTCTTCTTTGTAGAATCTGGAACCTTTTATTTTGAAATCTGCCGAAACGGTGTTCAATACAGTCTCACCCTTGTCGTAGTGGAACATACCTTGCACTACTCCATGTTGCCAATCGCCAATGCTGTCTCTATCTATAGTATCCAAATACATCTTACTTTCAGGTGCTATAGCACTATAGTCTATACCCTTGAATTCTGTGGCACCTTGCAAGAAAATACTTGCCAACAATGTATAAGACGTACGGTTTACTATATAAACGTCCAAATCTCCGGTAATAAGCCAACGTTGTTCATGAGGAACAAATGCCAGATAAACGCCCTTGTCTATATTTCTCGACTCCGGTATAGGTCGCAATGCCGATATTGTTTCTTCGTCGTAGTTATATTCCGACTGCTTTTCTTCCGGTTGCTTTGTAGGAACATCTACATCAATATCTTGTTCAAATAGTTTGCCGGCACCTTGTAGTGGCTCTACTTTTATCAAATCCTTTATAAGTGTAGGAATGTCAAATCCAGTATCATCGGTTACGTTTACTATTTGCGACGACACTATCTTACTTACTACCCCTCCTCCTATCTGATTCAAAAACTTTACTTTATCTCCTACTTTTAGTTTCATCGTTATATGTTTTTATTTTATTATTCTATTTGCCAAATCTTTAAAATCTACACCATCAAAATTGCCCGAACTCATCAGCAACAAATTCTTGTTTTCCCAATCCATTGCAAGTATGTCGTTTACCAATTGTTCAGAATTGGTATATACTTTTATATTTTCGTTACCAAAAGCATTTTGTACCTTTACAGGATCGAGAGGTGGTAGTTTTTTATGTTCCAACGCATGAGGGTTGAAATACACTATAGCACAATCTGCAACATCCATAGTACCACTATACTGACACAAAAAAGCATCGGTAAGACTGCTGAAGGTGTGCAACTCCATACAAGCCACCAATGTTCTGTCGGCAAATTGTTCCTTCATAGCTCCTATAGTAGCTTTCAGTTTCGACGGAGCATGAGCAAAATCTTTATAAACAGCTGTGGTGTCGTTCTTTTTCACAAGTTCCAATCTTTTCGATGCTCCTTTGAATGTTTTTATAGCTTCAAAAAACGCCTCATCGCTGACACCTATGCTATTACATACATTCTTTGCTCCCATCAAGTTAAGCAAATTATGGCGTCCAAAAACTTGCAATGGCACTTTCTTATCATCTACTATCAGATTGGTAACACCGTTCTCTATCACAAACTCCGGCACATCGTATGGAATAGATTCCACATCGCTGCGAACACTTGTTCCTATGTCTTTTACATTCTCGTCGTCGGCACAGTATATCAATTTTCCATTGGCAGTAATCAAGTTGGCAAATTGTCTGAATTGGTCCTTGTATATCTCAAATGTAGGAAAAACATTTATATGGTCCCAAGCCACACCGCTAATAAGAGCCACATTGGGTTTGTAGAGATGAAATTTTGGACGACGATCGATAGGCGATGTCAAATATTCATCACCTTCCAACACCATGATCTCTGCATCTTCCGACAGTTTCACCATTACCTCAAACCCTTCTAACTGCGCCCCAACCATATAGTCGGTCTTTATGTTGGCATGTTGCAACACATGTAGTATCATGGCTGTTATGGTTGTTTTTCCATGACTGCCACCTATCACCACTCTTGTTTTTTCTTTCGACTGTTCGTACAAATATTCCGGATACGAAAATATCTTTATACCAAGTTCTTTTGCTTTCAACAACTCCGGATTATCTATTCTGGCATGCATACCCAATATTATAGCATCTATTTCCGGAACTATGTTATCGGGGTTCCAACCTATATTTTTTGGCAACAAACCGTATTTTTCTAATCTCGATTTTGCCGGGTCGAAAATTTCATCGTCCGAACCCGTAACATTGTAGCCCTTAAGATGTAGAGCGATGGCAAGATTGTGCATGGCACTGCCGCCTATAGCAATAAAATGTACTCGTTTCATGGTTTTGTATTTTCTGCAAAATTACTTATTTTTTTCCGAACATCATAGGTATTGAATCTTTTTTTGTACAAAAAAAATCCACAAACTATTTACATCGGATTTTCTTGAAAAAACATTGTCAAAATGGCTCGAAAAAATATTTACACTATAAAAATTGTTTATACAACAAAAACTTACTACCTTTGTTAGTTGTAAACAATATGCAACAACATTCGTAAAACGCTAATAATTAATTTAAAAAATACAATTATGTCTGAAAAAATAATGGATAATATCCCTGCAGGAGTGGTATGGGGCGACCAATTGCAAGAAATATTTCGCATTGCTAAAGCAAATCATTTTGCTTTGCCTGCAGTAAACGTTGTAGGAACAGATTCGGTAAACGCAGTTATGGAAGCTGCCAAACAAGCCAACTCTCCTATCATGGTTCAGTTTTCTAATGGCGGTGCCATGTTCTATGCCGGCAAATCGTTGTCTGGAAACGATGCTGCTGTAGCAGGTGCTGTATCGGGTGCTTTGCATGTTCACCAAATGGCTAAACACTACGGAGTTCCTGTTGTATTGCACACCGACCATGCTGCCAAAAAGTTATTGCCTTGGATAGACGCTTTGCTTGACGAAGGCGAAAAATTCTTCGCAGCCAATGGCAAACCTCTTTTCAGCTCGCATATGCTTGACCTTTCGGAAGAACCTCTAAAAGAAAACATCGAGATATGCAAAAAATATCTTGCTCGTATGGACAAGATTGGTATGACTTTGGAAATAGAATTAGGTATAACCGGTGGCGAAGAAGACGGTGTTGACAATACCGGCATCGATTCGTCGCGTCTTTACACTCAACCTGAAGATGTAGCATACGCATACGAAGAACTATCAAAAATAAGCAAACGTTTCACTATCGCTGCTTCGTTTGGTAATGTTCACGGTGTATACAAACCAGGTAACGTAAGACTTGAACCTATCATTCTTCACAACTCTCAAGAATATATCCAAAAGAAATTCAACACCGAAGCCAACCCTGTAAGTTTCGTATTCCATGGCGGTTCGGGTTCTGAACCTGAAAAAATAGCCGAAGCTTTGCAATATGGTGTAGTGAAAATGAACATCGACACCGATACTCAATGGGCTATGTGGGAAGGTGTAATGGGCTACTACAAAGCAAAAGAAGCTTACCTACAGGGTCAAATAGGAAACCCTGAAGGCGACGACAAACCAAACAAAAAATACTACGACCCTCGCGCTTGGTTACGCAAAGGCGAAGAAAGTGTGGTAAATCGTTTGTTGGTTGCTTTTAAAGATTTGAATGCTTTGAATAGAAACTAAAATAATATTTCTCAAAAAAGGATTTCCAATATTGGAAATCCTTTTTTAGTTTTGCACACATATATTTATCATACTATGAAGAAGATGTACATCATCGTTATAGCATTGGCTGCATTGTTTTCCACATACAATTGCCATGCTCAAAATTTTGATTTAAATACGCTACAAACTCTCGAAAGCACTCGTACACCCGGTATGAACCAAGCCATGAGCAATGTTTCGTTTTCGGCATACATAGTTTCGCCTATTGTTCCAATCAGCATGCTATCAGTAGGTTTACTGACATCAAATACAGATTTGTCGGTTGCCGGTGCACAGGTAGGTGCAGGTCTTCTACTATCTTTTGCCACCACCTACGTCACAAAGAAAATTGTAGAGCGTCCTCGACCCTACATCTCCTATCCCGACAATCTAAACCCCTTAGAGTATGAAACTTCCTATTCTTTTCCCTCCGGACATACATCTACAGCATTCGCCACCGCAACATCGCTAAGCCTACAATTTAGAAAATGGTACATAACAATACCCGCATTTATATGGGCCGGCACTGTAGCCTACTCCAGAATGTATTTGGGAGTTCACTACCCTTCCGACGTAATAGTAGGAATATTGGTAGGTGTAGCATCGTCGTATTTGACCTACAAAATACAACAATGGCTTACACCAAACGTACAAGTGCCACTTACCATAAAGCTATAAATCAAAAATTCCACCTTATCCTCACCCCAAACACAACGTATTATACAACAAAAATTCACAGTATACTGTCGTTATTTTCACAATATAGTGTAAACGCAACGACAGTATACCATCAACATGCGGACACCGGGGTGTTATTTCTGCATCGCGATGCCGCCGGATTTTCATCGCGATACAATTTTATCTACATCACGATGTAGGCACCCTCTGCATCACGATGTATTTTTACGGGCATCCTACACACCTCACACAAGGATATTGCACTATAATACAAAACCATTCGCCACCTATCAAAACTTTGTCTACTTCAACTACTCGCTAACACCTTAATATCAATATTTAAACTCAAAATTATTTATCATCACTCACATATTGCAACCAATAATTCAATATGTAAAAAATACAGTTGTATAAACAATAATTAGCATCGCAAATCGTTTGTTGTAGAAATTAATACTCAATAGGATATGAGATATGTCGCAAAAATTTCGTTCGTACTACTGTTCTTATTCTCAACTACATGTATGGGTGAAAACATATACAAGCATACGTTTAAAAAACTATCGCCCTATCTTGTTGTGCTCAGCAACAACACCAAAACAGATAGCATACTACTTAAATCCACGACAGTAGAAGCAGAAATAGTGAACAACGTTACCAACGTAAAAGTGCGACAAGTATATGTAAACATCTGCAATAGCACCCTCGATGCTATATACATATCCAACTTTGGGGTAAACACATGGGTTTATTCCACCACGATATACACCTCCAACAGTACAATACGGCGAAAGATTATAGAAAAAAGCACAGCCAAACATTTTCCTCATAGCACTTTAACTATAAACAACCACACGCCAAACGACCTTGTGATAGGTATACCTAATATTGAACCAAACGACAGCATAGTAGTGGAATTACGCTACATAGAAACCCTTCAACCATCCAATGGCGAATACTTTGTTGTGTATCCCCAAATTATGATGCCTAAATATTTTGACACTCAAGAAGGAAAAATCATTCATTCTAAAACTGCCCCTTACTACAATTATCTACCCTCTCATAAATTCAACTACAACTTGACCATACATTCGGCTACGCCTATAGAGGATCTGAGATGCCATACCCACGCAATAGACGAGAAGTATAGCAATCCACACACCGCACATATTACACTTTGCAAAACTGACAAATACAGCACTCTGAACGATTTAGTTATAAGCTATTCGCTTAGGGGAGTAAACATAAACTCCGGCATTATGCTATACGAAGGTGCCGACGAAAACTTTTTCTTATTCGCAACACAACCTGCCGAAGAAACTGAAACAAGCAATACCGAAGCTGTGCTTCCCAACATAAACTTTGAGTGTCCGGACTTTGAAATATACGATACTATATCCTTTGCTATTCCCGATGCAGAATCTACCCTACCCATTTTAATATGCGGAAAGTACAAAGGCAAACCATCCGGTACTATTACCGTTACAGGCAAAGTTGGGAATAAAAACTACACTCGTAGCCTGAACATATCCGGCACTACCGCACATTCCCAGAACAAACCTATAGAATACCTATGGGCTGCCGAACGAATAAAACAACTTAAAAGCCAAGGTACTACCACTAAAACAGCCAACGAGATAAAACAATTGGGGCTGAAATATGATTTTGAAACAGAATATACTTCTACAGCAATTGAAACAGAACGAATAGTAGAAAACGACGGAGCAACACAAACAGTCAAAGATACCACACTACAACCTAAAATAACTAACTTTGTAAAATGTGAGAGATTTATTCCTCAAATACTGAGAGACCCTCCAACGATTGGTTATAGAATAGACAAAAAAGACACCAATATATACCACGAAGTAGAACTACTTGAAAAACCCGTTTTCAAAGGTGATAAAGAAGCGCTAAACAGATTTATAACCAAAAAACTACGCTATCCGCAACAAGCAATAGATAGCAAAATAGAAGGCTATGTATTTGTAAGTTTCGTTGTAGAAAAGAATGGCAAGATAAGCAACATCCGAGTGCTAAAAGACATTGGCGGAGGCTGTGGCGACGAAGCTGTTCGAATAATCAAGGCTATGCCACGATGGAAACCCGGAGTTAATTGGGGGCAAAAATTCGTAAGAACAAAAGTCAAGTTAAGAATAAAATTCGATATAGACTAGCATATAATCAAGATACAGAAACAAGATATCGGGCAATAATCAGCCATACAAATCGTTTATTAAAGAAATTATAATTCAAGGTATCATGAAATATTCAGCCCATACAACATGTTTGCTACTATGCTTATTGGCAAGCTTTTTTACAAAAGCCGTAGCACAAGAAGAAGAATATCCCACCAAAACCCTTTCGCCATACTTTGTGGTGCTTAGCGACAACCCCGAAGTAGACCGACTGCCGCTGAAATCGACGGCAGCCGATGTAAAGATAGTGGGAACCATAGCCGATGTAAAAATAACACAGAAGTATGTAAACACCGGCACTACCACATTGGAAGCCATCTACACCTTTCCAATGTCGACCAAAGCCGCCGTTTACGGAATGACGATGACCATTGGCAACCGCAAGATTACAGCCCAAATAGAAGAAAAACAAAAAGCACGACAAGACTATGAGACCGCCAAAGAGGAAGGCAAACGCGTTTCGCTATTAGAGCAAAACCGTCCTAATGTATTTACTATGAACACCGCAAACATTATTCCGGGCGACACCATAGTGGTAGAACTAAACTACACCGAAGTACTTGTACCGGAAAAGGGCAACTATAGCTTTGTATACCCCACTGTAGTAGGTCCACGCTATAGCGGCAAAGAATCGGATCCGAAGAATCCCGACAACCAATTTGTAGAAAGTCCATATACCAAAGAAGGCATAATGCCTACCTACACTTTCGACTTCAGTATGAACATACACTCTGCCACACCTATAGAGAATGTAAGCGTTGCCACACACAAGATGGATGTGGACTACAAAGATATAAACCATATAGCACTAGCGCTAAACAAGAACGAAAAGAATGGCGGTAACAGAGATTTGATAGTAAACTTCTCGCTACAAGGAAAAGAAATCGAATCGGGCGTAATGCTATACGAGGGCAAAGATGAGAACTTTTTCTTAATGATGGTGCAGCCACCTAAACGTGTGCTTAAAGAAGACATACCTCCACGCGAATACATATTTATTGTAGATGTGTCCGGTTCTATGCATGGCAAGCCACTAGATATATCCAAAAACTTGATGCGTAATTTGGTGCTTAACCTTAAGCCTACCGATATGTTCAACGTAGTATTATTTTCGGGAAGATCGGCATTGCTAAACGAAACATCGTTACCTGCCAATGACGAGAACATCAGAAAAGCCATAGCATTTATAGACAAACAAGAAGGCTATGGTGGTACTGAGGTGTTGGGAGCATTAAGAATGGCAAATGCCATACCACGCACCAACGACGATGTAAGTCGCACCTTTGTGATAGCCACCGACGGATATGTAGATGTGGAACAAGAAGCATTCCGAATAATAAGAGAGAACAAACACAATACCAACTTCTTTGCTTTTGGTATAGGCAGCAGTGTGAACCGTCATCTGATAGAAGGCATGGCATTTGCCGGCAATGGCGAACCTATGTTTATAACTGATTTCAGCAATACCCGTGAGCAAGTGGAACGTTTCCGAAACTATATAAACACACCGGTACTTACACGCATAAAGGTTGAGAGCAAGAACTTTGACATATACGACATAGAACCCGCCGGCATTCCCGACCTAATGGCAGAACGCCCCATAGTGATATTTGGAAAATACAAAGGAAAACCATCGGGCACTATAACCCTCACAGGTAAAACAGGACGCAAAAACTACCGCCAAACCTTTGACATATCCAAACTAACCGCCGACACTACAAACCAAGCCCTACGATACCTTTGGGCAAGAGAACGCATAAAGTATTTGGATTATATGGAAAATCCGGGCAGAGGTTGGTGGAGAAGTGAAAGAGATAGTTCTATATCCAAAGAAATAACACAACTTGGATTAAAATACGGTTTAATGACTAACTACACGTCTTTCATAGCCATAGATGAGGTTGTGGTGGAAAAAGACGGAAAGCAAGTAACCGTAAAACAACCATTACCCCTACCCGAAGGAGTATCGGAGCATGCTGTGGGAAGAGGTGAGGATGGTATGGTAAAGCATGTTGGCTTTGCAGCAAAAAGAAGAACAAATTCTGTTAATGGTATTACAGTCGTAGAAGATGCTCTTTCAATAACAGAAGAATACAAGGATATACCAGCAGAAGAAGAAATATTTACAGTAGAAGAAATACAACCACAATTTCCGGGTGGCGAAGATTCGCTTTACAACTTTATTACCACCCATCTTCGTTATCCACAAGTAGCCAAGGACAATGCTATAGAAGGACGTGTATTTATAACATTCGTAATAGAAACAGATGGAAGCATTACAAACGTAAGAATCCTAAGAGATATAGGCGGTGGTTGTGGAAAAGAAGCAAAACGAGTAGTTGAAATGATGCCTAAATGGATACCCGGCAAACAAAACGGAAAACCGGTAAGAGTTCAATTTAATCTACCTGTAACATTCGAACTTAATGAAGAAGATAAAGCCAAGACTATAGATGACTTCCCATTTCTAAAGAATGACTCCGTTTCAAATAATACTGTAATAAGAGTAATATTTCATTTAGATCAACTTCAGGAAGAAAAAGAACAGACAGAACCTGAGGACACTGTAGAAGAGTATGTAGAAGAAGATCTCTTTATTGAAATAGAAGTACAACCACAATTTCCGGGTGGCGAAGATTCGCTTTACAACTTTATCTACTCCAACCTGCGTTATCCGCAATCGGCTATGCGTTATAAATTAGAAGGACGTGTATTTATAACATTCGTAGTAGAAAAAGATGGCAGCATTACTAACGTAAGAATCCTAAGAGATATTGGTGGAGGTTGTGGACAAGAGGCAAAAAGAGTAGTTGAAATGATGCCTAAATGGATACCCGGCAAACAAAATGGGAAACCGGTAAGAGTACAATATAATCTACCTGTAACATTCAAACTTAATGAAGAAGATAAGGCCAAAACTATAGATGCTACTTCAGACTCTATTTCAAATAATACAACAGAGATGATAGATGTATTCCCTGCCAATGAGGTTATACCATTTTATCAACCAAATGGAGAAAAAGGAGTGACCGGATTCCAAAACATAATAGAATTTCAAAATATAACAGATATGTCCAAATCTGACGAAGAAACAGAAATCATTCTATCTATCGACCCTGTAGAAACACAACCACAATTTCCGGGTGGCGACGATTCGCTTTACAGCTTTATCTACTCCAACCTACGCTATCCGCAGGAGGCTATAGACAACGGCATAGAAGGACGTGTATATATAACATTCGCAATAGAAAAAGATGGAAGCATAACAGGTATAAAGCTACTTAGAGACATCGGCTATGGCTGTGGCGAGGAAGCAATGCGAATAGTACGAATGATGCCTAAATGGACTCCGGGTAAAGATCATTTGGGCAATATAATAAGAATACAATATAATATGCCTATAAGATTCGAGTTCAAACAATAATCTAAACAACAATCAGCCTTCATCCGCAGTTGCGAATGAAGGCTTCTTATATATACACCCAAAATACAAAGAAATCTTTCTTTATCACGAAATAGGAATTACACCGGTCTATTCTGTTATTCCCCTTTTTGTTTTTTATTCCGACATCAATTCCTTTATCCTTTCCTTCTGCTTTTTGAAGAAATATCGAGTGGTAAAAATATTAATCACTGTCGACAAAACAGCTACCAACACCCATATAATCCAAACATTACTATTCTCAAAAGCATCGAAGAAGTCTACTCCGAACGCAACAAACAACAGCGGCGGAATGGCTATAAGAGTAAGTGGTATCTTAATATAAAAAGTATATATATGATTCCACTGATGTTGAGCCGAAAATACCGCAGTAGCCTTAGCCACTTGCCCGAGAGAATATTTTATAGGATTCATCTTCCTGATAGTAAAAAACATCCTAAATGCTATCCACACACGAACGATGGTGACAAGCAAGACAATAAAATAAAGAATTGCATACCTTATATCTGCCATGTATGTAGCTATCCAGCAAGCTACAAACAACATCAAGGCTATACTTCCATAAACACCTGCATAAATACGCATATACATACGTTCGTAACTACTCTTGGCATTAGCAATTTGCCTTATGTCTATACCACAATTTTTCTTGTCCGAACCATGTGATGAAACATCTTTCTCTTGCCATTTTTTTCGCAACAAATCTATATCGTAACTACTCTGTTTCATGTATTTTTTTCAGTTTCTGTTTTAATCTATGTATTTTAACTCCCACATTCGAAATAGATATATCAAGCATTTCTGCTATATCTTTTTCCGAATATCCATCAATGTAAAGATATGCCAAGGCCTGCTCTTGCGGTGTCAGTTTGGATATAAGGCTGTAAAGTTCTTTTAGCAACTCGTCGTCCTGATCTTGAGCTATCCACTCGTCCATCTTGCTGGGATAAGTCTCAAATGTTGTATTTCTAAACAGTGTTCGATACTGAGATATTACAGCATTCAAACATATACGATACACCCACGCCGATTCTCCTTTCTGATAATCATACGACCGGTAGGCTTTCCAAAGATTAATGACACTTTCTTGATACAAATCTTTCACTCTTGCAGTATTGTTGTGAGAAAAAGCCATACATATCTTATAAATCATTCTTTCATATTTGGCCAAAAGATTTATAAACTCTGTCTCCGGGTTGCCTTCTTTCAATACAGTTCTTTTTTTCTTTGTCATCGCTTATCAAAAAAAGAAAACATCGTTAAACAAATTGCTATTTCACACTATCATTTACAATATATGTCAAACAACTATATCCCGGTCTATATTCTATCACATTATACATGGAATTTTCAAAATTATATGGTCCCTCAAGGGTATCTATTGATGTATATTTCAACGTATCGCCATCAGAAAAAGAAAACATTATGCTATCGCCATAAAGATAGGACTTCACATGTTCTACTATTTGTTTTTCAGAGGTATTACCCAAACTGTTGTCTACCAAAATTGTTATTGTATCTTTCGGTGGCACAACAATCCCATCTCGATAACTTCGATAAAGGAAAACCGTAGTATCCAACAAATTTAGCTTAAGCTCGGCATCTGTATTGTTTACAACATGATACTCTTCAAAATATTCAGGGTCGCAACCCACGTTTACAGCCACAACTGCACAAAGGCATAGCATACTTATTAGTCTTTTCATATTTTATATCTTTTTTTGTATAAGTACTATATTATACGCAAAAAAGATTCTTTTCTTACAAACAGATTTACAAAATGAAAAAAAATATTGCAGCCATCACAGGCAACTCCGACATATACAAAGCTTTACAAAAGTTTTTTTTCTGCAATAATATAGTCATTATCCCAAATCTGTTGTTCAAAAATATGCCTATTTGCTTTTCGGCTTTATATCCCCAACAACGATTTGTCGGGCAAATCGGAATGATATTCAAAACGCTGCTCCTCCTTTACCAACGAAAAACAACAATGCTGCATACCATTGGTAACAAACAGATATGGAACATCTAAAACAAGATTGTACCTGCCGGCTTGGTCGAATGTTTTTTGCGAAATAGGCACCGACGGTTGCTTGCACTCTACCAGTAGCATCGGCTTCAACCCCTTGTTATACACAACAATATCGCATCGCCTCGAAAGGTTGTTTACCACTATTGCCCCTTCTACCTGCATAAGCTCCAACGGATAACCCTTGCAAAAATGCAGATACGCCACCACATGCTGACGTACCCACTCTTCGGGAGTGAGTGCCACATAGCGTTTCCGCACGGGGTCGAATACCTCGTACCGTCCGTTATTCTTCCTTATCTTAAACTTAAAGGCAGGAAAATTAAGGGCAGGATACATATCGTTGCTACTGCTCATTGTATATACTTTATCATTTTTTGTCCTACATATAATCCTATTCGCACACGAAAAAAACATCATGCTATCAAAGCATTACAACCACTGTATGTTTTCATGCTTCGGCATGCAAAGTTAGGAAGATTTTTTGAATTTGCACAGAAAAAAAAGAAAGGATACTTCTAAAAAAAGTATCCTTTATCAAAAAGAAGAAAATATTTAAAACAACTTCTAGAAATTGGTTTGCTTAGCTGTTTTTTTTGGTATAAGTAGTCCTTTAGTTTTTCACTACAATAAAGTCATCTTCCACCACCCCACACATTCCGCAGCTGTTTGTTCCCGATGTGGAAATCGAGTCGGCTATGCTTCCACATTGCGGACACACAAACCATACTTCCGACACTTCGGTATCGTTGCCGTTCTTCGACACTGTTTCCAACACCGCCATGCCATAATTTTTGTCATTGGCACGGGCATCAGCAGCCCATTGCAAGGTAGTTACCACCATCGAGTCGCCGGCCAAAACAGCTTGTTCTATGTAGTTTGGATAAACAATAGTTATCTGATATTCGTCGTCGTTTATGCTTTGTTTCAAGTTTTCGGGTGTCGATTTTGGCACTACTTTTTTAGGAGCAGGACGAGCAGGCAACTTGGTGGTATCCACCATCTTTGCCAACACTGCTTTGTGCTTTTCGGCTCGTAGCGAGTCGGCTTTGGCTTTGGCAGTAAACAACTTCGCCACATTGTTGTGTTTTTCGGCAGCAGCTTTTTCCGAATATGCTTTATTGTTTGCACTCGATTGTTCTTCGGCTACAATAACGTACTGTATGTTTTCTACCATTACCGAATCCTGTGCATTACAAGCCATCTGATTTTTAGGATTATGTTTGCACGACAAGGCAAACAACGATGTTGCAACAATAGCAACACTTAAAACTGTTCTCTTCATTGTTTCTATTTGTATTAAGGTTTTTATCAGATGTAAAAACACTCAACACCTTGTTTTGTTTCCTGCAAACTGCTAAAAAAAGTTTTTCCAAAACCATACTCATACCAATCGCAATTGCCTAATACTTCGAGCTGTGAAAATGTTTTCCATATAGCGAATAGTACATCTCCAAATATCGCAATTCCCAATATCTTGCAATCTGTTTGGACGAATATAATTCAGATACATCGAAATTTCCTTCGATAAAAAAATGTTCTATCACTATAATACTTGATTCCATGTCAATACTTTGCTCTATACTCCTATCATACAACAACACATTATCCCACTCCATAGATGTTCTCATGTCATTCCATTCTTCAATAGTCAAAACCATATATAAACTCATTGTATCTATGTTTTTTGTCATTTGCCTACATCTAAGTTCTTTGTATAAACTATAATTATTTTGTGTGTCGTTTTCAATGTCCCAAGGGATAGGAAACATAAGATTATTTTTATCGTAAGGAGAATAATATCTTTCATATACTATACATTTAGCTGTTACCAACATTATAGAATCGTTGCATATAGGAGTATATTTACAATACGATGACTCTGCAAAACTGTCCATCTCAATTATTCTACACAGATAATAGCAACCCAACTCTTTATTAGAAAATCCTCGTCGGTAAGTGTACCGAAATGTATCCATCTCTGTAATGCACCATTCAGGATACTGCAATATTCCACATCCCTGTTTATCTTTCCAAAATTGGTCGTAGTCTTTAGGGATAAACGAATTCGATGTAGAGTCAGCCACTTCTTTGCCCCCATTCTGCGAATAGGAACAACCATAACCGACAACTAACAACAATAATATCAAAAAATTATTCTTCATAACCTATAGATGGATTTATCATTTATTTGGGAAACCTTTATCTTTATAATACTGTAATTTATTAGAGTCTTTTTTGCAAAAAGAATATTTACCGCTATAGATCTCATATAATTCATGTCCAATGTGTTTGGATTGCGAATATTCGAAGTATTTTTCATAATACTCTAGCATAACACTGACAAGATACTTGTCATCCGAATTGAATTTCAAGTAGTCAAATATTAAACCTCCACAACGACCATAACCTTCATAATAGCAAGATTTTACAGCTAAATAATCTGTCATGTAAATTAATTTGTATAATTCATCTTGGGAAATATAGGTTTCGTAAGTATAGAAGTAGTGGAAAAGTAATATTTTATAAGCTTTAATACTTCCTCTTTTTATCTCGCAATATATTTGTTTGATCTCCTGCTCGGACAACCTTATTGGGCCATAGTCTTCCATACTTAAGAAATCAAAATGCAATGCAGTATTTGATGTGTCCATTGAATCGAAATAGTTACGAAAGTCTTTTGGATTTGATATATCACTAATAGAAGTATCCGGAAGTATAACATCACTGAACATCGTCTCGGATGAGCAGGTATTTTGTTGACAACTTGATATTCCACAAACTAGAAATAAAGGCAGTATAACAATTTGAATAAATCTCATAAGGCATATTATTGGATTTCTATATTAGGCAATATTATTGGATTTTCTGAATGAATAGAATTGTATGTATTTACAATTTTTTTAGTACTCCAGACCAAAATACTCAAATTGAATGCACCTTGATTTTCAATACGCCCAATATCCTGCCCATTATATATTACTCTCCAAAAGCAAGAGTAGTTCTCTCCAGAAGTTGGAGCCAAATAAAAGATTCCTTTCTTTGCATGAACGTCGCCCACGGGAGCAACAATTAGAGCATTTGGAATAACACGCGATAAGCCATCAGCAAATGAAATAAACGGAATTGAACATTCACCAGTTTTGCATGATATTAAAAATAATGGTGTGACATTATTATTATTACAGTTTGTTTGGTAAGAGTCGGATTGTAGTATATATGCTTCAAGTTCTTTTGTGTTAATATCGTTATTTGAAGAAATAATAGGAAATATATGATCAAAATCTATATTATCATTCTCGATTTTTGGTGGATGAGCACTTCCATGGGCATTAATAATAATAGCGTTACTATAATCTGGTTGGGTTCGCAAAAAGCGGCTGTTCGCAAAATTTAAGGTATCTCTTCCATCCGGATCCACCAACTTAACAGGGTTCCAAGCACAATAAGCATAAGGCGACAACCCAGGATATTTATCCGCCATAGGATCCACGCTAAGCCAACCCGTCAAAATATCCGAATCATAATACCTTGCTCCGAAGTAGGAAAAGCATGTTTCTGAGTCCCTTTCTTTCCCGATGAAGCAAAGCCTGTGGCTTTGCGATAGCGTTTCCATAGGAATTTGTGCGGTAAGTGCAGTGGTAACGGAACGATAGCACAAAAGTGGAGAACAATTTGAAGCAAAAAAAACACTACTTCTTACATACTTATAGTGCATTTTTTGGCAGTATTCCTGGGTTATATTTGTG
>JAFZDP010000057.1 GCA_017561155.1 Bacteroidales bacterium
TGTTGGGTTTGCACTAGCAGCTATTTCATAACTATTCAAGCTGAAGTTCGCTACTAAGGTTCTTGCACCTGTTACTTCAAAGCTATATGTAGCTTCACTGCTTACTATTTCTTCTCCTTCTGTCCAATTTACAAAGGTATAACCGGTAGCAGCTGTTGCTGTCAAAGTACAGCTTGTACCATGATTGTATGTACCAGCTCCTGTTACAGTACCGCCGTCTACAGGATTTGCACTTACCAAAACGCTATATGGGTCATTTACGCATATATCGATTTCTTTGCTTTGCGAACAACCTTTAGAATCAGTTATTGTTAAACGGTAGGTTTCGCCGTCGGCTACTACAGCTGAGGTTATAGTCATACTGCCGGTTCCTAATCCACTATATTTAGTAGTTTCTTCTGCCGGGTTAGTTATTTCTTCTACATTTTCACCATTTACCTTGTACCATTGGTATGTTGCACCTTCATAATTGTTAGATGTATTAGGTGTTGCTGTTAAAGTTATTGCATGACCATGGTGGTAGCGATAGCAGTTGTTGGTTGCATCTTCTGTGGCTGCATAGTTTGTACCATTATAGCTTGCACTACTGCTTAAAGTAAAATCCGGCTTTTGATCCACCGTTAATATAGTATAACGTGCAACACATCCATCGGGAGAAGTAACTTCCAATATATATATGCCTGGTGTAGGTTCAAATGTATAATTATACTCTTCATTTCTAGTATTAATAGGTTCTGTAGATCCTTCTTTTATTAATCTATATGTATATACAGGTATATCATTTCTTTCTTCATCTCCACTATTATAATACTCTGCCGATATGGTTACAGAACTTCCTTCACAGATTGTAACAGGATAAGAATTGGTTCTGTTAACTTCTATAGCTACTTGTATTGGATCAGTTACTCTTATCTCTGTACTAGCATTGGCAGAACATCCTGTAGTAGTATTTGTTGCCGTAAATACGTATGTGCCACTGTGTGATTGATATGTAGTTTCTATAGTATAAGTAGTAGTGGTACAAACTTCCGAACTTCCTTTTGTCCATTTATAAGACAACCCTTCCTCTTCAGCTGAACCGGTTAATGTTATACTACCGCCTCCACAAATAAGATCTTCTGGTCCTACTGCTGTTACTCCTGTTGGTTTTGGGTTTATAGTTAGAGTGTAACTGCCTGAAGATACGAAGCCATTATCATCAGCATTAGGATCATTTGTATTGCAAGGATCTTTAACTTTACGAGTATATACATAAGTTCTTGGTGTAAGATCTGATGAAGGTGTGTATGTTCGTGACGTTGCATTTTCGATTTTAACTCCATCTTTATACCATTCAAACTCTAGTGTTCCGTTTCCGTCAGCAGCCGTTGTTTCTGTTATTGTAGGCATAGTTGTTCCTTCACAAACTTCAGTATTACCTGCAATATTACCTGCTGTAAAAGTAACGTCTTCTACAACTAAGTTATAATTATCTGTCTTTACGCAACCTTTAGTAGGAGTTATTGTTACTGTATAATTACCTTCGCTCAACCCTGCAAAGTCTGCAGAACCACCAGCAGTAGAAATTGTTTCAGAGTTAGACGAACTAATAGCAACTGTAAGGGGATATTGAGAAACATCGCCACCAGATAGCGTTACTTTAAACCCTCCTGTAGCACCTTGTGTTGAACCACAATCTACTGCTGTTTTTTCTATCGTATAGCTAAGTGTTGCGGGAACTTCTATTGTGCCATTTTGTATTATGAATGTTGCTGCTGTGACATTACATCCGCCTACTGTTATTGTTCCGGAGGTGAAATCTCTAATAGTATAAGTCTTAGCGTCTCGCTTTATAGGCAAGTAAATAGTAGTTGCACCAGAGGTAGAGTAGGAACTTACATAAGTATTTCCTTCGTATATATCAAACTTGTATGGTGCCATACCACCTATAAAACTTACAGAAACTGCTAAAACATCTCCTTCATCTCCACACTGTACCTCTTTACCTGTTACATTAGCAGTTATAGTTTCTTGCCTTAAGCCTACTATAGACCTACATTTAGCCCCATCGTGTAATGGAGGAACAGAGTTGCCTGTAACCAAATCGCCATATTCAATAATATAGCCTGTCGCATTCCAACCACTATTACCACCTGCATTATATTTCAAGTCATTCCACGAATAAAGTTCAAACGCAGTACCCTCAAAAGAACATCCAATACCCTTAGCATTTAATACAGATAAACAAGACTCGCCCCCATCATTATTTGGTTCCGGACCTCCTGTAGCATCACTATGCCCGGTTCCCCAGTTAAAATAATAGCCAGTACGAGTCATGTAGTTATTATACCAGTTTAGCAATTCTGTGAGATAATCACCACTTGGTCTATTGTTAACAAAATTACTAGTACCACCAGGATAATTTCTTCCAAAATCAGTTGTTGCCTGATCCATAAATGGCTGTCCCTTTTCAGGACCACAAGCCCAATACCATATTGAACCAAGATCAGCATTGGTGGTGGTAGTATTAAAACCGCTGTAAAACTGAGGATTGTTAGGATCATCTCCTGTGTTATACATACGAGTACCACCCAACCAGCCCGGTGCTTGAACCAAAGCCGTCATAAATCTATTCTCTGCTAGCGAGGTAATGGTAGCCAAATAGCCTTGCATACCTAAGTAGTAAGTACTTTTGGCAGCATTATATGCGTTTGTCCAAGTATTATTGCTAGTGGCATCTTTTACCAATTCATAGTAGTGTCCATTTTCTGCATTATATATAATATTGCGGCTATCGTAATTTGTAGAAATTTCTAATGCTACCCCCACAAAATCGTTGGTATTAGACTCTGGAATACGTACTTGAATATCTGCTATTAACTCTTTGGCTTGTTCAATCGTAATACCATTTGGAAAATGGTAAGCCCACATATAATCACCAAGATCTATTTCTTCTCCATTATATCCACTAGGCATCGTTACAGTAAAAGAGTAGCCATTAGCTGTTATATCCGGCACATTAGTAAATGCCAAAGATATATACTGTATCGTTGCATCTGTCTCTCCTATGATCTCTACATTAGGGAAACTATAATAATCTTGATTAGTAGTAGGTTGACTAGGACAACCCAAATTGGCCACCACAGTAGAATTTTGAATTACTACAGTTGCCGTATTAGTAGTAGTAGCAGATTCTCCGGTACCACACGTAATGCTGTATTGGAATGAACTATTAGCAGAATTATATGAAGTGGGGAAAGTAAAAAGCACTTTCTTACCATCGGCTGTTACTACTGCAGTACCATTAACAGCAGAGTTTTCTACTATACTTATAGTGTAATTATTAGGGCAAGATATAAAATCGTTAGCAACCACATCTACCTCCATCGATGTTATATTGCTACCACGACTCACTATATCCGGATTTGCACCATTGGTGTTAGTAGAATAATATTCGGTGATAATCACCACACCCGATGCACCGGCACCACCGGAACTACTACCCGACGAAGTACGACAAGCACCACTACCGCCACCGCCGTAGTTTCCACCGGTAGCACCATCCGAAGTTTGAGTTAATCCATTAGCACCATAACCACCTGGCGACTGTGCACTACCGCCACTTCTTCCACTAGCATCATTACCGGCTCCATTACTTCCGGCAGCACCACCGCCACCACCTGAAGTATAAGTTCTATTATTAGTAGTACCAGACCTAACTCCAGTAGCACCTTTACCACCGTTATAGCTACGGTATAAGTTGATACCTGTTATATTTTCTAAATTAGCATTTTCAGTTGCAAGACCGCCGGCACCACCGGTACTAACATTAT
The DNA here is from genome assembly GCA_017561155.1 of Bacteroidales bacterium. GTDB lineage: Bacteria > Bacteroidota > Bacteroidia > Bacteroidales > P3 > HGM05376. The sequence continues at coordinate 3,813 of JAFZDP010000057.1, forward strand.
TTGAAAAAGATGTAGATGCTCCTTTTCCGCCATTGGCAGTAAGTGTATATCCGCCAAAACTAACAGTAGTATTACCGCCATTGCCACTGTTTGTCCCGGCTGTACCACCTGTACCAACAGTAGATATTTGTATTTGACTATTTGTACCTAATACAGAAACATCTACTTGTACTCTGGAATAGGCACCGCCACCACCGCCACCTGCAGCTCCTGTAGCAGATAGAGATGCTCCGGCTCCACCGCCACCAATAGCCTCGATAACAACATAATCCACTCCTTCGGATACGGTGTGAGTAGTTTCACTAGTCGTATAAGTATAAGTTACTTGTCCCCAAACAACATTTCCCACAAGGGTAAACACCAATAGCCACAACAACATAAGATGTTTGGCTATGTCACCGCTACCTCGTTTGGATGAGGCGTGTTTTATTTTTTGTATCGCTGAACAAACTACATTTTGTTCTTGTTTAATGCTTGTGCCTCCGCGGGCAACTTGCGTAATATTACTCTGCATAATGTTACTTTTTATGTATTTACTATTTTTATTTATTTCTATCTTTTTATATAATTTCTATCTTTTGTTTTACCAATTTGTTGGTATGTATTCTGCATTATTTAATATATACCTTCTTGTTGTTTACATATATTATATAAAGTATCATAATATATGCATAGCATACCCTATTGTCATCGTTGGCACAATATACCATGGTATTGTTGGCAGTATGGTGTTGTTATTATCATTTTTTTTGTATGTTTTAGTGTTTTATAAGTTGCACACACTATTATTCTTATGGTGCTTTTAGTCTGCCATCGCTACCTTACTATCTCAATGTTCTATTATCTACTATTTTTCGCATTTTCGACTACAAAAATAATCATTTTTTTTTATGTGTAGAAAATTATTTTGTTAAATTGCTATAAGTGTTTGGTATGCTGATAAATATTTTATCAACATTGTTGATATTTACTATTTTTTACAAAGAAATTGGATAAATAACAATTCGTATTTTCTAATTTTTGCCTATTAATTAGATGTTTTTTATATGTAATTTAAAATATGTAATATCTGCTTTTATTTCGTGTATATTAGTTAGTTATAGTATATTTTGATGCTGAAATGTTAAAAAGGATGGCTTTCGCACTAGTCCTAATATAGTAGGATGCCTATAGGTAATTATTAGAAGTTGCCCACTATTGAAATTGCTTTTTGTTTGCATTTACGTTTGTTGTATGGTGGTCTTCACGTTAGTTTGATGGTCATGTTTACGTTAATATTGTGGTCCGCTATCGCCGATAGGAGACCATCAACATAAGGTAAAGACGAGGTTTACCTAACGTAAAGGCAAGTATATATAATGTAAAGGCAATGGGCATGCAACAGCAAAGCATGCAGAGTGCAATTGGTAGCTTCTTTTTGTGTAATATAAAGTGTTGTTTTGGCAAAATGACAATTTCAAAAAAAAAAGTGTTGAAAGTTATTAGTGCAATTATAGAAGTTACCTAGTGTAGTATATTTTTTGTGGACCTATTATCTCGTATTATCGAATACTATATTTGGCCTGGCAAACTACCATGTTTAGCTATCAAAAACTGCCGAGTTAAGGGTGCAAACTCGGCAGTTTGCGACCTCTAAACCGCATAGTTTTGGAGTGTAAATTATATGGCCGAAAAATAATGATAGTTTTTTGCATGTATATATATTGTATAATTCTTGTAGTCGGTAGCATAAAAAAGGGGATAAGTTCTTTTCAGAGCTTATCCCCATATCATAGTTTTGTATTACTACGTTACACTGTTTGTTCGATGTTCCAAACAAATGCACGTACACCAACCTCTTTGTTTCTAAGGTCTAGTTTGTGCACTGTCTCCATCAAGGTTTGCACTTTGTCGTCGTCAACCATTACAAGCATGGCCGAGTTCATTTCGGGCCAAGTGTGTGTGCCACGGCGTGGCTCACCGTTTTTGCTACCACGTCCTTGCACTTGTTCCCACATTGTGAAACCTCTTATTCCCAACTCGTCCAACATAAATTCTACACGTTCGGTGTTGGCTTGGTTGTATACTATAAACACAGCTTTCATATATTTATAATCTTCTTTTGGTTCAACAAATTAATTAAAACTATTCTTTTTCGTGAGCATCTATTTGCATAAACACGAAGTTCTTTCTTATCTTTTCAAGACGTTTCTTTTCGTCGTTGCGTACAAATATTGCATAAAGTACAGGTACTACGATAAGGGTAATGATAGTAGACACAAGCAAACCACCTATAACCACAATACCCATTGTAGTCCAAAGTTCAGAACCTTCAGATGTGCTGAATGCCATAGGCATCATACCCAATATGGTAGTGAAAGCAGTCATAAGCACAGGACGCAAACGGCTTTGACCCGAAAGAGCAATAGCTTCGCGCAATGGCATATCACGTTCACGCATAAGGTTGATGTAGTCCACCAGCACAATACCGTTCTTAACCACAATACCTATAAGAAGAATAACACCTAATGCACCTACCATATCTATTGTTTGTCCGCTGATAAGCAATGCTAATATTACCCCGGTGATAGCGAATGGGATACTCATCATGATGATGAATGGCTTGCTGAAACTTTCGAATTGCGATGCCATAACGATGTATACAAGCAATAGGATTAGCAATGCAAGAGTACCCATGTCGGCAAAAGATTCTTGTTGGTCTTCGTAGTTACCACCAATAACTACGTGTACGCCTTGAGGTATCGAAGTTTGGTCAAGAACACCTTGTATACCTTTTGCCAATTCGCCAAGCGACACTTCGTGAGGAGTAACAGACACTTTCAAATAACGTTGACGGTTTTTACGTTCTATTTGAGGAGGAGTCCAATATTCTTTTACTTCGGCTATTTCTTTCAGTTTAAGTTTTGCACCTGTAGGCGACATAAGGGTCAGCTCTTCCACGTCGGATATACTATTGCGATACTCTTCTTGTAAACGAGTAACAATATAGTATTCTTCACCTTCTTCTTTGAAGTATCCTACTATCATACCGTTGATACGGTTACGTACGTAAGCTGCAACAGTACTACTATTCAAGCCACTGCGAGCAAGTTTTTCTTTGTCGAATATAATTTGTAGTTCGGCACGATCCTCATCGCGGCTAATCTTGATGTCACGAGCACCGGGCACATCTTTAATTTTGTGTTTAAGCTCTTGAGCCAAACCTGATGTTGCATCAAAGTCGTAGCCATAAATTTCTACATCGACACTATTGCTACTACCGGCACCCATTCCCGAAGAAGTAGATACTTGATAGTTTACTATTTGAGGATATGTACCTAACTGAGTACGCAAAATTTCTGCCATTTCCCAAATGGTGCGTTCACGGTCGTATTTCTTGGTAGTACGTACGGTAATGCTTATTTTATTATTAGTAGTCGACGAGAACATAGCACTGATACCGGCGTCATCGTTATTACCTGCCGAAGTAGAAACAACGACAGCTTCAGGTATCAAGCGGTTGATGTCGGCTTCTATTTGACGAGCAGTCTTAAGAGTTTCTTCGATACGAGTACCACGTTGTAGTTCTACATTGATAGACATTGAACCGCTATCTTGTTGGTGCATAAAGTCGGTACCAATTTTGCCCATAAATACAGGTACCAAAGAAGCTACAAATACAAGCACTACTACTAAAATAGTGATAGCTTTGTGGTCCAAGCATGTACGCAATACATTGGCATACCATTTATCTACAGCATCAAAAGCACGACCTACAGTTTTTGCATAAGTAAAACGTTTGCTTTCTTCTTTGGCTTTAGCTTCTGCTTCTTCTGCTTTGGTAAGGAAGAATTTCTTGCCTTTAAGCATTTTAGAACAAAGCATAGGAGTAAGGGTGATAGCCACAACGGTAGATGTACATACAACGATGGTAACAATCCAACCTAATTCTTTAAACATAATACCGGCCATACCGCTAAGCATTGTTAGAGGAACAAACACGGCTACGATAACCAAAGTAGTAGCGATAACCGAAGTCCACACTTCATTGGTAGCATAAATAGAAGCCTCGCGAGGCGAAGCACCACGTTCGATGTGGCGGCTGATGTTTTCGAGTACCACAATAGCATCGTCCACAACCATACCGATAGCCACAGTAAGCGAAGCAAGAGAAATAATGTTCAACGAGCTGTCTGCCACAAGCAAATAGATAAATGATGTAAGAAGCGAAATAGGGATAGTAAGCCCAATGATGATGGTAGCTCTCCAGTTGCCTAGGAATATAAATACTACCAATACCACGAACAACAAAGCATAGAATATACTTTCTGCCAAACCAAAAATAGCGTTTTCAATATCTTCCGAACCATCACGAATCACATTGATTTCGATGTCAGGAGGAAGAGTTTTCTTTATCTTTTCCATTTCGGCTTTTACTTCCTTCGCAATTTGTACGGTGTTGGCACCTGTTTGTTTAGAAATACTCATACGTACCGATTCTTGTCCATTCATACGTTCATCAAGCGACAAATCTTTGATGGTATCTCTTACAGTAGCCAAATCTCTAACAAATATTTGTTTGCCATCGCGAGTAGTAGTTACTACAATGTCGTTTATTTCCGAACTTTCTTTATATTCACTTTCTACACGTAGTTGGTATTGTTCTTTACCCATTTTAACAGTACCACTGGCAAGGTTAAGGTTGTTAGCACTGATGGCACTACCAACACTTTCTACTGTCAGGTTGTAAGCATCAAGTTGTTTTGGGTCAAGGTCTACATACACATAACGTTCAGGAGCACCCGAAAACGATATGTTACCAATACCATCAATACGGTTAAGCACGTTGCTAACATTGTCTTCCAATATCTTGTCCAATCCGGCATAACTTTCTTTAGCAGTAAAACCATATACTATGATAGGCATAGCATCGGAGTTAAGCTTAAGAATAGTAGGACGAGCAATATCATCAGGAAGGTTATCGTAAATAAGGTCGACGTAAGAACGAATATCGTTCATAGCTTCATCAATATTGCTACCCCATTCAAATTCCAATGTTACAACAGATATATTATCTTTAGAAGTCGAGAAGATGTTCTTCAATCCGTCTACCGAGTTAAGAGCATTTTCCAACTGTTTGGATACGTTTGTTTCCAATTCGCTGGCATTAGCACCTGCGTAGGTAGTCATTACCGTAACGTAGGGCATATCCATCTCAGGCATTTGGTCTATTGGGAGTTTCGACAACGAAAACAGCCCCAATATAGCCACTGCCACAAACACAAGGGCTGTGGTAATGGGTTTATTAATCGCGGTTTTGTATATACTCATAATATTATTAATGTTTTAGTTTATGGTTGTAATAATAAAAGAACTAGAACTACTATTTATTTACAACATCCAATTTAATACCATCTATCAAACGAGCTTGGCCAACAACAACTATTTTGTCGCCTTCTTTGATTTCGTCAGAAATAACTTCTACACGGTCGTCGAAGCGTTGACCCAAAACAACATCTACACGTTTGGCTACTCCATCTCTATCTAGGAATATATATCTGTTGTTCGAACCTTGAAGTTTAAGTACAGCATTGTAAGGTACTACCATAGTTTCTACTTCGCCGATAGCTAGTTTTGCTTTTGCAAACATACCCGGACGAATCTTCTCACTATTGTTTGGTATTCTTACTTTTGCTTGGAATGTATGGCTTGCAGCATCGATAGTAGGATATACAATTTCTATTGTAGCAGGGAATATTTCGTTTGGATAAATATCAGATGTAACATCTACTTTCATACCTTTTTTCACTAATGGGAAATAGCTTTCTGGTATGTTTATGATAGCTTTAAGTGTGTTTATCTGAGTAAGGGTAAGTATAGGAGTGCCGGCATAAAGTTCGCCATCTTCGTAGTTTTTGGCAGCTATAACACCTGAAAATTGTGCTTTCACGAAAGTGTTTTCTTCAAGGAAACTTTCAGATTGTTTTAGATTGTCTAGCTGAGCTTTAGTTTGGTCGTATACTTGTTGAGACACGCTACCACTTTCTTTAAGAGCTTCTACACGGTTGAATTCAGTTTGAACACTGTTCAACGAAATACGAGTAGTGTTTAATTGGTTTTGGTCCATGCGGATAAGTAGTTGTCCTTTGTTTACTCTCGAACCTACTTCTACATAGATATGTTCAATCTTGCCTGTCAAAGATGGAGCAACACTCATCGATTCGTATCCTTCCAATGTAGAAGACAATTCCAACTCGCGTGCTACCGTTTCTTTAGAAAGGGTAAGAGTTTCTACTTTTTCTATTTTTTCTGTTTGAACAGCATTAGCTGTGTCTGTTGTTTCGCCACCACATCCTACTATAGTTCCCATCGCAAGGGCAACTGTGGCAATTGCTGTAAATCTCTTCATGTTTTGTATAGATTTTATATTTCTTATTATTACTTATTGTTATTCATCAAGGTTTCTAGCTCTATTTGAGCGTTTAGCAATGTCATCACCGATTGTACATAGTTGCTTTGTGCAGTTATAAGGTTGTTGCTGGCATTTGTTACATCAAGGCTCGACGACATTCCATATTTATATTTGGTCAATATATTGTTGAAAACACGTTGCGACACATCTATATTGTCTGTTTGGTTTTCGTAGTTTTCCAATGCCGATACTAGGTTGTATCTCAACTGACGTTCTTGTACATAAAGAGCATCTTCGGTACTTTTCATTGTATTCTGCATCTTTTGAAGGTTGATTTTTGCTTCTTTAACCTTTGCTGTGCGTGTGCCGCTCGAGAATATTGGCAAGTTTATAGAAGCACCTATCATGTTTGGAGGTGTCATGCTGAATCCGGCATCTTTGCCGAAATAAGTAAGTTTTGAATATTGATAGTAAACAGAAATGGTTGGCAAGAAATCCATCCACGACATGGTTACTTGTCGTTTTGTCAACTCTTCGCTTTTCTTTAGCAACTGGTAGTCGTAGTTGTTGTTGATGTCGAAGTTTTCAAGAAGCAACGATTTTATACCGTCGGTGTTCAAAATATTATCCAGCGAACCTGTTAGTTCTATCTTTGTATTGATGTCGGCACCCAATTGTAGTTGCAATGTGTTGTACAACATTTCCAAGCTGCGTGCGGTAGAGTTGATGTTGTTTTTCATCGAGTTTACTTGGATAGAAATTTGGTCGGCATCTACTTGTTCGGCAGCACCGGCTTTTACGGCGTTGATAGTAGTACGTTCTAGGTTCTCCAAATTTACCAAACTAGAATCCAACAACGAAACGGTTTTTTCCATCACCAATATCGACAAATAAACCGAACGTACACTTTTCGAAATACTTTGTTCTGTTTGTTGTTTTGTTATGTCTGCCATTTCTATCGATAGGTTGGCAAGCATAGTACCTACAACCTGAGCTCCGGTAAGAGCCATAGATACTGTAGTGTTGAATGTACCACTTGGGTTCATGGGGATGTTTACTCCCATCATGTTAAGTTCGTAGCCACAATGGTTTTGATAAGAAAAACCGGCCGAAACTTGTGGTAACATGCTCGATAAGGTTTGCCAACGGGCAGCTTTTGCTTGCTTAATGTCCAACGAAGCATTTTGCATTGTTCGGTTGTGTTCTAATGCATATTGCTCGGCTTCTTGTACCGATAGCTTAAGGGTTTCTTGTGCTTTAGCAATATGGCCCGATACAACCAAACTGATAAGTCCAATTAAAATTATTTTCCTATTCATTTTGTTATATAATTATTTATTTGTTTCGTGTATATAAGGTGTGTTTAATATCTTTAATGTTAAATACTTTGCTCTGTGCTTGAAATTTTGTACTCGTCGTATTCTTCAAGGGCTTTCTTGGTAGCCATTCCGCGTAGGTATACAAACAAAGTTTGTTCTATTATTTCGGTTTTCGAGTATTCGTTTTCGAAAAAAACTTTGCCGTATATAATGGCTTTTATAATCTCGCCAAGCATTGAGGTAGCTATATTTATGTCTATTTTGCTATCTATGTAGCCATCGTTTTGCGACTTTTGTAGCAAATCGGTTACTATTTCTATTATTTGTTTGTTTTTAGGAATTATGCATGTGTTGTATATTTCTGGATAGTATTTTATTATATCCTGAGTAGAAGCACAATGCAGCTTGAACGATTCCGACGAATGCAAGTCCGTAAACTTAGACAATGTTATCAGAAAGTTTGGATTGTTTTCAGATTTTAAACGTTCAAAGTAATTTTCTTTTTCCAAAATGTGCGAAATACATTTCTCTAAAAGCATTTCTTTGTCCGAAAAGTTTTCGTAGATAGTACGTTTGGAAATACCCATTTCTTTGGCTATAGTGTCCATGGTTATTTGCTTGCAGCTGTATGTCGAAAACATTTCAGATGCCACTTCTATAATGCGTTCCTTTAGGGTATTTTTATTGCTATTTTCCATGTTTTTTCTATGTAAATATATCTATCTATTCCTTTGCAAAAATAGCAAAAAACTTTGAGATATTAAAAAAGTTTTCGATGTAAAAAATGTTAAACATTATAAGGTGTTGTATATTAAAATACTAATGCTGTATTCTTTTATCGAAAAACGATAAAAATTATACCTTATACGTTATGTGTTTTCTCGTTTTTTTTGATTATAAATACAAAATAGGAAGGCAAAAGAATATATATATTCACATCTTTTGCCTTGTTCTATTCGAGGTAAATTCTGTTTAATTTTTCAAAGATTCTAATATCGATTTTACCAAATTTTCTATCCCTGCATATACTTGCGAAATGTGTGTTGCAAGCATGTAGCATGGCGATGTGTATACGTTGTTTTTTCTATCTATTACCACATCTGTTTCTTGTGCTACTTTGTGGGTTCCGCCCAATTCTTCAATGTCTTTGGCAGTGTAGGCATCGTTTCCGATAGTAACATTTACGCCGGTGCCAATTACCGAGGCAACAACCACCGGAGCAATACACAATGCACCTATAGGCTTGTGCAATTCGTGCATGCTTACAATAGCTTTTGCCACGTCTTTGTTTACTTCCATATTTGCACCGTCGATGGCGTAGGTACTCAAATTTTTGGCGGCACCAAAGCCTCCGGGAAGTATCAAAGCATCAAACTCTGAAGCGTCGAAAGTGATAAGGTCGTGGATGTCGCCGCGTGCTATGCGTGCCGATTCTACTATCACGTTTCTTTTTTCGTCGGTTTCTATTCCTGTCAAATGGTTTACGGCGTTGAAACTGATGTTGGGAGCAAAAACAGTATATTTTGCACCTAATTTGTCTATTGCCAAAAGCAAAAGTGTGGCTTCGTGTATTTCGCTACCATCTTTCACTCCACAGCCCGAGAGTATTACTGCTATATTTTTCATAATGGTATAAATTATTTTTCGTGTTGTTGATAATTCTTTTATTTATGTGCTTTGCTTTACATCAGCAAATTATAACATACCGAAAACGAAAAAAGTTGCTAATTATTATTACAATATTGCTAAAAAACGTGCCAATGTATTAATAATGGTGGAAAAAATTGAATTGTAGGGTAGGGGAGAGCCGTGGTCTACAAGGCTAAATTTTGGCAAATACGACAGTGGCAAAATATACCCTTGTTCTTTTTGTAATGTTGTAATGTTGTAATATTTTTTTCATCCCGATGTAGGTAGGTGCTGCATCGGGATGTAGGCAGAACTGCATCGCGATGAAAATTTGTCTGCATCGCGATGAAAAAATAATGGTATACTGTCGTAGTTATGATGGTATATTGTGAGCTGCTTCGCGATATATCATGAAAAAGTCGACTATCTATGGCGCTAGATAGTCGACTTTGGGAATGAAAAATATTTGAAATCGCCTTTATTTTATTCGTTCGAATTGTAGATAATTCATCTTGTTGTTGAACAGCAAACGTAGCGTATCGCCCGATACATGTAAATTCTGAACCATAGAAAGTTGTAGCAAAAACTTGTCGCCATCGTATAGTTCGCAAGCTGTTCCGCTGTTTATATTGTTAAAAGATATACTCTTACTGTCTATATCCATAGTATAGGTGCCGTTTATTGTGTTGGAAAATGCTTTGCCTTCAAAGTTTGGACCATCGTCAAGCTTTATCCAATATACGTTTTTAGAGTTTTGCAAAGGTTGCTTTTCTATCTTGTTGGGTATGTCGACAAATTTGGTCAGATGCCATTTATATTTTACAATGTCGTATTTGCTGATATTGTCTTTCTCTATTTCGTCGGTGCAGCCTGTTGCTAATAGTATACTTGTTATAGTTGCGAATATAGCACTGAATTTTAGTATTTTTCTTTTCATTTCTCGTTATATCTGTTTTTACCAACAAAACCACAAACAACATTTTAGAGAAGGGATGTAAATCTAAAATAGTTGTTTGCGGTTTGCTTATAGTATCTAATTATCTGCTATGTTTGTTATTGAAAAATTACAATGTTATGTACATACCTATTTTGTAAGGATATAAGTTTTCTATACTTTCGTCGATCATGCTAAGCATCGACGATTGGAAAAATAATCTTATACCATCGAAGCCTAAAGTAGCACGAAAATCTAATTTGTAAGGATTGAAATCGGTATAGTTCAATCTGGAGTAATTTTCTACCTTTTTATCATTTGGATATTCAATTACTTGCTCCATTTTTACACCGGTGTGCGAGTTGTTGTAATTGATACCTGCCACAGCTCCAATTCCGGTATGTATTTTCCCTATTTTAAAGTTTAACATCATGGGTACTGTAACATATCGTGCCACCATTTTTGTTTTGTTGGAGATTAATGTTCCTTCTATTTCTTCAAGGTTAATATCTCTAATGAATGCCGAGTGACCTACCGGTGTAAAAGTAACATTTTGATTGAAATTAAGTACATCTGATTCGTAACCCATACCTAATTCTATGCTGAACCATTTGCATGGGAATACATATTGGCCTTTTAGTTCTAAGATGTATGCAGTACCATAGTCTAAGGAATATTTGCCGTTTACTGAGTTTGAAGCAAAGTAGTTATGGCTCCAATTTTGTCCACCAAAAGCAAATGTAAACTCAGTATCCCAGTGCCCTTTTTTCTTTCTTTCTTTGGCTTTGTTTGCAAGAGCATCGACAAGATTTGTAGAAATCTTTGACCAATTTTCTACTTCGCTTGACATTTCCGAATCTAACGACATCTTGTTTGTGCTTATTTTTGCATTAACTTCGCCTATAATACCATCGGTGTTCAACGAGTCGATATTGCCGTTTGGTATAGTTACCGATGCACCGGTTTTTGTATTCAAAACCAATGTTTTTATATCTGCGTTGTTGGCGGCAAAATTAGAAAAAACATCTAAATTTAAAGTTAGGTTTTCCGCTTTTAATGTGTTAAAGTTAATGCTGGAAAATGATTCTAAACTAATTTTAGAGTTTGGATTTGCCATAATAAAGTTTCCATTTACCGATACATTAGCTTTTACTTTCAGTGTCAAAATGTCTACGTTATCCATAAGCACAAGCTTTACTATGCCATTGTCGACAGATTTTATTATTAGGCAGTCGCCATCTATCTGACATATTGCTTGTTGTTGTTTGCTAGGTTCTTTTGTTGTGTAGAAAAATATGCAATTAGAGTCTCCCTGGCTTACTTCTACGGTACATAATTCTTCGAATATTATGTTTTTGATGTTGTTGCCCAATACTTGACGTGATACATAAGTTGTATCTTTAGCGTTTACTGCTATTGCTGTGAATGCTAATATTCCAAATAGTAAAGTTTTTATTTTCATATTATTATTGTTTTTATTTCAAAATATCTTTTGTATAAAATACCTGTAGTTTATTTTTTGTGTGGTACCATTTCAGAAAAAACAGACATAGCGGCATCTTTACATCGAGATTTTGAATTGGTTTTACATATAATTTTCTTTGTATTTATTTATTTTTCTGTCTATAAAATTGCTTATTTCTTCTTTGTTATTATTGTATGCTGTTTGTATAAATCTTCCATATTCTTCGAAGTTTATATTGGAGATTTCTGTGCTGTCTAGTAGCGCCACTAGTTTTTCTTTAATATCAGCAAGTTTAGATTTGCCGGAGTTGTCGTCGGCAAGTAGATTCATTTCATATTCAAGAAGCAATTCTTGTTTTGTCATTTCGTCTACAACCTCTTGAGGTATTACATATTCTGCCAGGCATGGCGAATATATTTCTATTATGGTAGTTTCATCTTGTGGCATTTCTGTATTTTCAGCCAAAAGTACACTTTCTGAAAAATCGACAGTATTTTCAGCCATTACGGATGACGACGGAATATTATGAGTTAAATGTGTTTCGTTTGCAATGTTTTTCTTGCTTACAATATTTGGTTTGGTTTTAGTTGTAATAGTTTCTTGTTCTGCAAAAGTCTTGTCGTCGCTATTGTTAATAGTTGTTGGTATGTTATTATGGTTGTTTACAGTATTTTCTGCAAGTATAATAGGAGTGTTGTATTCTTGTTGGTTGTTTTTTGTCCATACCATTGCTACCGATACTATAAGCAGTGCCACTGCAGCAGCGGCAACATATCTTGTCCACATAGGTACTATTTTGGTAGGTTTGGCGAATATAAGTTTTTCTTTTTCGTCGAACACCAATTCGTCATCTTTCTCTATGGTCATAGATGGATCGTAGAAGTCTAACAACTCCTTCAACTCGGGATTCTGTTGCAAGAAAGCATTAAGCTCTCTTGTCTCATTCTCCTCGAGTCTGCCTTCTATGTGGCGCAGAAAGTACGATTCGTAATTATCTTTATTTATTTTCATTGTTTCAATTATTTAGTTTTTATTTGGTTGGTTGGTATTTATATCAAAGTTTGTCTGTTGTCGCTATTATCGTTTTATTAGTTTGCCTACTCCCGGAATATCTTTTTTTATTTCCGGATCTCCCATATAATATATGTTTCCTTTTCCAAATAGCATACAGTCTAGTTGTTTGCTGGCATATATGTATATGTCGCCGGCTCCGGAATTCTCGCAAGTACAATTTCTTATTGCGTAATTTTCCATATTTATTTTGCCTGCACCTGACAAGAATATTCTGGCATTATCGGCCTTGCCCACTAGTGTTATTGATCCATTGCCTATGTTTTCTACTTCCAAATCTTTTACTTCTGTCGATTTCATGCTGAATATTTTTCCATTACCTTTGTTTTCTATTTTCAATTCTTTTACGTTTATTTCTGTTTTAAATTCTATGGTGGCGTTTTTCTCGTTGCTTATAAGTTCTATGTTGTTGGTGTATATTTCTATAATAAACTTACTAGATTGTAATTTTACATTTTGGTATAGTTTTATCGTCAAAGTATTCACATCGACAGTGGCGTTTATTAATTCAAACAAGTTTTCGTCGATAGTTATCTTTATTCCACTCTTACTTTCCGATTGGTAGTAATGTACTTCGGCATCGACTTCTATTTTTATTTTGTCAAAGTTTTTTACCCAAATATCTTTTGTTTCTACATTTTTGTTTCCTTTTGGATTTTGTATTTCTACAATAGGACTTGCTTTAGCTGTATTTGTTCCCGATACAAATTGTCCTGCTATTATTGTGATAGCCACTGCTATTGTTGTTATTATATTTTTCATTGTTATTGTCTTTTTCTTTTAATAATTCATTTTTATAAGTTCTTTCTTCAAAGCTATTCGTGCTCTGAAAATATATACCTCTACTTGTTGTAGCGATAGTTTTAGCATTTCACCTATTTCCTTGTACGAATATCCTTCTATATCTTTTAGTATAAGTGCTGTTTTTTGTACAGAAGGTATGTTTTCCAATGCTTTGTATAAACATTCTTTATTTTCGTATGGTTTCTCTATGTTTGTCGATGTTTCTATATTAATATTTTTACAATATTTTTCTTCTACTATTTTGTGTCTAAAGTTACTATTTGTCAAGTTGTATGCTGTTGACAGTAAAAAGGATTTAGACTTGTTTGCTTCAATATTTGAATGATTTTGCCAAAGTGAAAGATACGCATCTTGTACAATGTCTTTAGCATAATCTTTGTCTACTCCATGATACACTACAAACCGATATACATCGTCGGAATAATTAGTCACACAATCGTTATATTCTTTCTTTGTCATATTGTTTTTGTAGTGTTACTTCTTGTTTTTTATGTCTATGTTTTTTCTTTATTTTCGCATATATGTCGTTTATCTATGCCATTTTATTACAGTTGCTCTAAAAAAAATATTTATTTTTATTTTAAAAGCTTATGTATTAGTATATTATTTTTGTAATTTTTTTTCTTTTCAGATAAAGAAAACTGCTTTTTATGCAAATGTTGCATATAAAAAGCAGTTTGTAGTTAATGTTTTTTTATTCTATTATTTCTAGTAGTTCTTTGTCTATATTTAAGGATATCATATATCTTATAGAATCTATTTTTACGGCAAAGTTTCCTTCCTTACAATCCGAAATTAAGTACCCTTCTTGCCCTTCGAATAGTCCTGCCAATACCCTAACCCTACAACCTTTCTTTAGAGATTCCATATTATGAATCCAAAGTTTTTCTTTAGAATCTGCCAGAAGTTTTAGGGTATTTATTTCTTCTTCATGTATTATGGATGGTTCTTCTCCACATTTTACAACATACGCAACACCTTCTTCAGCGTGTATATGGAATAGGTCCTTTTTCTGTATTTTTGCAAATACATACGAAGGTATCAGTACCATATCTCTCCACACTTTAGTATTGCCGGATTTTCGTAGCTGTCGTTGTAGTGGTACATACACAGTATATCCCTTATTTCTGAGTCGTTCATATATTTTTTTTTCAGCTCTTGGTTTGGTAACGAAAGCTACCCATTGTGAAAAAACATCATTTAGCATACCGAAAATTATTTTTTGATATATGATAAGAAGTCCAAGTCTAGTGAGATACTTAAAAACATAGTTACCTTCCATACATCGGAGGTTTGGTCGTCGATAGAGAAACCGATTGGAAGAATATCACCTTCGTTGAAGCCTTCAACTAGTTCTTCGTACTCTGCAATGTTAGCACCTAAGGTAATATGGAAGAAATCCAAAAACTTGAAGCTTGGTCCAATATAAAAATTTTTGAACAAGTTAGAACCTCCAAAACCTATATATAGTCCTAAGTCGTAAGAGAACTCTTGGTCGAAACGTTTTACTTTGTATTTGCTGTTCGAAGTGTCGGATAAAGAACTGTTAATTCTAGGTGTTAAATCCCAAAGCATTACCGAAGCACCTGTTATAAAGTCGAATTCTACTGTTCCTGAATTCTTATTTGTAATTTTATATACAGTAGTTAGGTTGCCTGTGTTGGGGTCCATTTCTTGAACGGGTCTTGTGCTCCAATCCGGTGTTCTGTATAGTCGCATGGCAAGCCCTTGTATAGCTCTGACTTTTTTCTTTTTGTTGGTGGCTTGTTTTATTTGGGATTCCGCCTCTTGTGCTCTACGTTCGGTATATTTCAAAGCCTCGTTTGTTTTAAGTATGGTACGTTCTGCTTCGTTTAGTTGCATACGCAGTGTGTCTACCAATAAACGGCAACGTTCTCGTTCCAATGTCACTTTTTGGTAGTCTGCCATCTGTCTGTCCAGAGTAGTTTCTTTGTCTAATATACTTTTTTGTAGATATTCTATTTCTTTGCTTTTAGCTTCGATATTTATGTTTTTTACCTCTAGCTGACCTTCAAGTTTCACTTTGTCAACATTGCTGTTGTTTATTGCGTCTTGGTACAATTTTTCTTTTTCGTTGAATAGCTGTTTTATCTCTTCTTGTGCAGCTACTTTTTCTTCCAAAAGTTTGTTCTTTTCTTTCAAACTGTTTTGGTAAGACTCGTTGCTCAAATATAACGAATCGCACAAACGTTCCAAATACAATATTCTGCCTGTTTGTTTTTTGCTTATCCCTACATGATAGTTTATCAAGTTTGCCAACGAGTCTATTGTTTTATATTCTGTTGTTGTTATTTGAACTTTTAGCGAGTCGCAAGTGTTTATAAGGTTAGATATGTATTCGTTTTGCAAATTGCTATTTTGTTTCAGTGTTTCTATCTCTCGATTCAAACTGTCGATAATATGAACAATATGTGTCGAGTCGGTGGTATATGTTACAGCATCAGAGTAGGTGTACTCTAATTCGGTAGTTTGTGCTTCAAGGTGTTTTATAGAAAATAGCAAACTGCACAATATTATTATCAAAAAACATTTTCGTTGCATAGCTGTATTACTGTTTAATTTCTTGACTAACAAATTATATTTTTACTATTTGATTTGGTATTTTATTTATATTTATTCTGCAAAGGTACTATTTTTATTCCAACGCTTTTCTTTCGTTTGTATTATTTTACCAACATTCTACTTTTAATTATGGCAATGGTTTCTGCAAGAGTGTTTTTGTTTTGGTCGGCATGTATCCAATTTATATCGTCGTATCTGCGAAACCATGTCATTTGTCGTTTAGCATATCGTCGTGTGTTGGTTTTTATATTTTCTATAGCTTGTTCCAATCTAGTATTGCCGTCCATATACGAGAATATCTCTTTGTAGCCTACTGTGTTCAACGCTGTAAGGTCTTTGTATTTTGCCACACTTTCCACTTCGTCTATCAGTCCCATATCTACCATTATGTCCACTCTTTTGTTTATTCGTTGGTTTAGGACTTCTCTATCCATAGCCATGCCTATTTTTATAATATCGAAAGGACGTTGTTTTATACCTTGCTTTCGTATTTCCGAAAAGGCTTTTCCTGTGGTATAGCACACTTCCAATGCTCGTAGTATTCTTATCGGATTGGCCAAATCTACTTCGTAATAGTAGTCAGGGTCGGTATGTTTTAGCTGAAAACGTAACTCTTCTATTCCCCCTTTTTCAAAGTCTTCTCTTAGTCGTTGTCTTATTTCGGGGTCCGGATCCGGTATGTCGGCAATACCCATCGCCAAAGCGTCGATATACAATCCCGAGCCTCCTACACACACTGCTACATCGTTCGTTGTAAATAAATTGTCTAAACACTTAAGAGCATCTTGTTCGTACATAGAAACATTATAATAGTCCTCGACCGATAGGTTGGCTATAAGGTGGTGGCGTACTTGACTAAGCTCCTCTGCAGAAGGCCGTGCCACACCTATGTTCAACTCCTTGTAGAATTGTCTCGAATCGGACGAGATAATTTCTGTTTCAAAGTGTTTTGCTACTTCTATGGCCAACGCTGTTTTGCCTACTGCTGTCGGTCCCATTATCATTATTAATGTTTTTGTTCTATCCATCTATTTTATGCAGTAGTTTTATGTGTGTTTGTTTTATTTTTTCAGTTTTATTCCCATTTTATCGGCTTCGTTCATCATGAAGCTGTATGCAGCATCGTATTCGTTTGGGATAACGCCGTCGAGAATGGCTTCTTTGATAGCATTCTTTATCAATCCTATTTCGCGACATGGTTGCAAATTGAATATTTCCATAATTTCTTCGCCATTAATTGGTGGCTGAAAGTTGCGTATTCTGTCTTTCTCTTCTATGTCGATAAGTTTTTTTCTTACTATTTTAAAGTTGTTCAGATATCGCTGTACTTTTTGTATGTTTTTCGATGTGATATCGGCTTCGCATAGTGTCATCAAATCGTCAATATCGTCGCCGGCATCAAAAAGTAGTCTGCGAACGGCCGAATCGGTTACTATATCTTCTGATAGAATTATTGGGCGAAGGTGAAGAAGTACGAGTTTTTCTACATATTTCATTTTCTCGTTCATCGGCAACTTCATTTTTTTGAATATTTGTTTCACCATTTTAGCCCCTTTTACTTCGTGTCCGTAAAAGGTCCAGCCCATTTTTTGGTCGAAGCGTTTGGTGTAAGGTTTCCCTATGTCGTGAAGTATTGCTGCCCATCGTAGCCATAGATTGTTCGACTGTTTGGCTACATTGTCTAACACTTCCAATGTATGGTAGAAATTGTCCTTATGCGATGCTTCGTTCATGGTATCTACTCCCTTCATTTTCGAAAATTCGGGGAATATCAAGTCCATAAGTCCGCTTCTGTATAGTAGCTTAAATCCTTCCGAAGGCACTTTCGAAAGTACAATCTTGTTCATTTCGTCGGCAATGCGTTCTTTCGAAACTATTTCTATTCTATGTGCATTGCGTGCTATGGCTTCGAATGTTTTGTTTTCTATAATAAAGTTTAGCTGTGTGGCAAAACGTATGGCCCTCATCATTCTCAATGGGTCGTCGCTGAATGTTATGTCGGGGTCGAGAGGTGTTTTAATAACGCCGTTGTTCAAATCTTTTATACCTCCGAATGGGTCTAACAGTTCGCCATAGTTTTCTGTGTTTAGAGCTACAGCCATAGCGTTTATGGTGAAATCTCTACGGTTTTGGTCGTCGGTCAGTGTTCCGTCTTCTACTATGGGTTTTCTGCTGTTCGAGCGGTACGACTCTTTTCGTGCGCCTACAAACTCTATTTGCCAATCTTCTCCATTATAGTGATAATGGAACATGGCGGTGCCAAAATTTTTGAATACACGCACTTCGATGTTTTCGCTTATGTGTCGAGCTACTTTAAGTGCCAAATCGATGCCGCTACCCAAGCAAACAATGTCGATGTCGGTACAGGGACGGTGCAAGAAATAATCTCGTACCACACCTCCCACAGCGTAGGCTTTTATTCCCATTTGGTCGGCTACTTCGCCTACTATCTTGTATATAGGATGTTCTAATATCACTCTTGGTATGTCTTTTTTTCTTATTGGTTTGTAGTGTTGTCGTCAAAGTTTTTGCTTCCTACTTCTTGGCCTTTTTCGTTGTAGAATGTCCAAACTCCAATGCGTTTGCCATTTTCGTAGCTGCCTTTGTAGTATATATTTCCGTTTTCGTGGTATATGGTGTGTTCGCCGTGTTGAATATCGTTTATAAATCCTCCTTCGGCTTGTTTGTTTCCATTTTCAAAGTAGAATGTCCACACACCATCTCTTTTGTTTCCTTTTACATTTCCGATACTGCGTAAATCGAAATTGTCATAAAATTGGCATTGTTTTTGAACAATGTCGTTGCCGCCTTCCACAGTGATGGGACAGCGTTCGTTTTTGCTTATTTCCAGTATTGTTATTTCGTCGTCTTTGCCAAAAATTCTTTCTCCATCTTTATGGTAAAATACCCAGTTTTCGCCTATGGCAGAATTGCTGAAGTCGGCTTCGGCAAATAGTTTTCCGGTTTCGTAGTAGTATTGCCATGTTCCAAATGGCTTATTGTCTTTGTAAGTTTGCTTGTATTTGGTTGTACCTGTTTCGTAAAACATTTCTTCCGAAATCAATTGCTTTTCGTCGTCAACCATCATTGTTTCGTATACTAGTTTGGCTTTGCCGTTGGCATGTTTAAGTATTACTTCTTTTTTTGTGTTGCTACACGAGGTTGCAATCAAAGCAATCACTAGGGTTAATAGTACGTTTTTTTTCATCTTTAGTATCTCTTCTCTTTATATTATTTCTGTATGTTTTATACTTTGGCTGTAGAGTAGTTTTATGTGTGAAATATGGCTATTCTACTCCCGAAGTTTGTATATTTTCTAATAACTATTATTGTTCTACTTTATTGTTTTTATGCTATAAAAATAAGTCTATTAGTGTTGCACGCGATATTATGTTTTTTCGGTGCTTGTATTTAGACATTGCAAAGTTACACAATTTTTCTCAAAAAAGCAAGTATAGTGTTGCCTTTGTAGGGGTGGAAGTGTATGTATGTAGAGCGAAAAAAAACACCGAATATCCTTAGACGGATTTCGGTGTTTGTAAATATATTAACAATTAAAAAAAGATTTTATTCCATTGATTTCAATATAGGCTCTATATCTTTTTTTATTTCGTCCGATTGGGCTAATAATCCTCCTACGATTTCGCCATCGTAGTTTTGTAACGACTTTAAAAAATAATCCATCAAAGCTAATTCTTCGGTTGTTAGAACCAGTTTTTCGTAGCATTCTTTTTGTGTTTCTACTGTTTTTGCAAATTCCATAGTCATCCTTATGTTGCTTTCGCAGTTAAGTAGTTGCGACACTGCCGAAGAATATTTTTTGTCCAACATCAGGGGTTTGCAAAATTTTATTAGCTCTGATGTAAACTTTTCTACTTTGTTTTCTATTTCAACTATTGGATTCATAGAGTGTTTTTGTATTATTTTTCTTTCTTATCGTTAGTTCGTTGTTATTTATCCATCGATGATAAAAACTCGGCGTTGTTTTTGGTTGGAGCTATGTGTTTTTTCAAAAATTCCATTGCTTCTACCGAGTTCATATCGGTAAGTATGTTTCTGAACACCAAAATACGATTTAGCATATCTTGTGGTATAAGCAAGTCGTCGCGACGTGTGCTCGAAGCTGCAATATCGATGGCAGGGTATATGCGTTTGTTGGATAGTTTTCTGTCCAATTGTAGTTCCATATTACCTGTACCTTTAAATTCTTCAAAAATCACATCGTCCATTTTCGAACCTGTCTCGGTCAACGCTGTAGCGATAATTGTTAGCGAACCGCCATTTTCTATATTTCTGGCTGCACCGAAAAATCTTTTTGGTTTTTGCAATGCGTTGGCTTCAACACCACCCGACAATACTTTTCCCGATGCAGGTGCTACGGTGTTGTAGGCTCTTGCCAAACGTGTTATAGAGTCTAACACTATCACAACGTCGTGTCCGCATTCGGTCATTCTTTTGGCTTTTTCAAGTACTATGTTTGCTATTTTAACGTGGCGTTCGGCCGGTTCGTCGAAGGTCGATGCTATAACCTCTGCTTTTACGCTGCGTTGCATATCGGTTACTTCTTCGGGACGTTCGTCTATCAAAAGTACTATAAGGTATACTTCAGGATGGTTGTACGATATAGCGTTTGCTATTTCTTTCAATAATGTGGTTTTACCTGTTTTGGGTTGTGCCACTATAAGTCCTCTTTGTCCTTTTCCTATAGGGGTAAACATGTCTACTATTCTGGTAGATATTGTTTCTTGTGGATGGCCTGTAAGTTTGAATTTTTCTTGAGGAAATAGTGGTGTTAGCGAGTCGAATGGTATACGATCTCTAACTTTTTCAGGGCTTAGACCGTTTATTTCTACTACTTTTATAAGTGGAAAGAATTTTTCAGCTTCTTTTGGTGGACGAATGGTTCCTTTTACGGTGTCGCCTGTTTTGAGGCCAAATAGGCGTATTTGGCTGTGCGATACATATATATCATCTGGAGAGTTTAGGTAGTTGTAGTCCGACGAGCGTAAAAATCCGTATCCATCAGGTGTTATTTCCAATACGCCTTCTGCTTCTACAACGCCATCTATTTCAAATGGATAGTCCGGACGAACTTTGCGTGTTGGTTGTGGTACAAATTCTTGTGCATTTTTTTCTTCTGTAGTTTCTGTAGTTTCTACATTGTTTTCTGCCGGTGTAGTAGGTGTGTTTTCTGCCGGTGCTACAGTAGTTGTTTCTGTTTCTGCTGTGTTTTTTGCTTCGTTTTTGCTTTTGCTTGCGCTTTGCTTAGTTTGTTTGGTATTTGTACGACCTCTTCTTTGAGTGGCTTTTTCTGTTTCTTGTTTTTCCTCGTTGATGTTTTTTGAAGTTTGGGTTAGTTCCAAAAGTACTGCATCGGGATTTTTTATTACCGAGCTTAGCGACGAGGGGTCTATTGTATCTATTACTTGTTGCGACAAGGCACTGTTATCTATAATGGCTGGCGAAGATATTATGTCGGGATGGCTGTATATTCCTCTCGACGATGGATCTATAATATCCGGTACCAACGGAATAGATGGTATTATCAAGTCGTCTGAACTTGTGTTCAAAATAGATTCTTCTTTGCTTTTGTCGGCAGATGAATCATTATTGTTTGAACTCGAGTTTTTTTGATTAGCTTGCGTTTTTTGACTGTTGCTTACGTTCGATTCGGCTATAGGGGTAGGTTTTAGCCTCGCTCTGCGTTGTTTTTGTGGAGCTTTGTTTTTCGAGGAGGTTTCTTTGACTGTATCGGGTGTCGCTGCTTGGACATCCAAAATTTTGTAAACCAACGCTGTCTTATCGTACGATAAGGCATTGTTGATACCTAATTTTTCTGCAATTTCAAGTAGCTCCACAAGAGCTTTGTTTAAAAGTTCGGTTTGTTTGTACATTTAAAAATGTGTTTTTGGTTTATTTATTTAGAACTCTAATTTTGTTTGAAATTCTTGATTTTGAATAGAAAAAAGTGATTTTCATCAAATCTAAGACGTGATATTTTGTATTGCAAAGATAGGTATTTTATTTTAAATAGACTGCATTTTTTCATTATTTTTTTTCGCTATCTACGTTTTTTTGAGTACTTTTGAAGTCGCTTATTTTTCAAGACTTTTCTTGTAAAATAATGTGAAACTGTGTGTTGTATCGTTTTTCGATGTGCCACATGTCGTCATTTTTTTGTTTTTATAATATATAAATAGATTTTTATCGGTAAAAAAGCTTTATGCAAACACAACATTCGGAATACGGAAAAGGTTTATTTTTTGGTGTAATATGTTATCTGACTTGGGGGCTGTTTCCCTTGTATTGGAAAATGCTGGATCATGTATCGGCGGTCGAGATTTTGTGCCATAGAATTGTTTGGTCGTGTGTGTTTATGGTTGTATTCTTTTTGGGTATACGAAAACTACGTCTGAAACAATATCTGACATCTGCAAAACAATATTGGGGGCTTTTGTTTACCGGTTGTTTGATGACTCTGAATTGGGGGCTTTATATTTGGGCTATAAACAATAGTTATATTGTCGAGTCTAGTTTGGGATATTATATCAATCCTCTGTTTTCCATATTGTTTGCAAACTTGTTTTTGAAAGAAAAACTAAACAAGGCTCAAAAAATTGCTATCTTTTTTGCTTTGGTAGGAGTGGTTTATTTTACTGTCGACTATGGTCGGTTTCCAATAATATCGTTGGTGTTGGCAACATCGTTTGCCATTTATGGACTGATGAAAAAGAAAATGAAAATCGATGCCACTGCTGCTCTTACTGTCGAAACTTTGTGGATGATGCCTGTGGCTTTGGGATACGTTGTGTATTTGGTTTGGACCGATGGCAGTGCCCTTAATACTCTTCATATTCCCACTATATTGTTGCTTGTGGGTGCAGGTGTTGTCACTGCATTGCCGTTGCTGTGGTTCGGAAAAGCAGCCGAACGAATCCCATTGTCTACATTGGGATTTTTGCAGTATTTTTCGCCTACTTTGCAGTTGCTCTTGGGGGTTCTGCTTTATGGCGAACAGTTTACAAACTCTCATATAGTATGCTTTTCGTGTATATGGTTGGGACTTATAATATATTCGGTAGATATTGTTCGAACTGTGCGAAAAAAGAAAATAACCTCGTCGAATTAGTTGTGTGGGTATGAGTATATTTGCCAAACAAATTGCAGTGGTGTCGGTGGTGCTTTTGTGGGGCGTTTTGCCGCTAAATGCACAGCACAAACAACGTATGCGATTGGTGTGGTGGAATGTGGAGAATTTCTTCGACCCGTCGAACGACTCGTTGAAAAACGACGACGACTTTACCTTTGATGGTTCTTATAAATGGAATTATAAACGATTCGACAGCAAAAAGAATAACATCTACAAGGTCGTATCCTCGATGGGTGTAGATACTGTGCCTATTATGGTTGGCTTGTGCGAGGTGGAAAATTCGTGGGTGCTGACTCAGATGTGCCGAAACACTCCTCTAAGGCAATACAACTACAATTTTGTTCATTTCGATTCGCCCGACAAAAGGGGGATAGATGTAGCCCTGTTGTATCCTGTCAATGCTTTTAATGTTTTGTATTCTAAACCAATACCTGTGGTGGATAGCCTTGATGCATCGTTCGCTACACGCGATGTTTTGTTGGTTTCGGGTACTGTGTTTGGAGGCGATACTTTGTTTTTGTTGTTGAATCATTTTCCATCCAAAAGGGGAGGAGCAGAGTCGGAAAAACGTAGGATTTTGGCTGCCGAAGTGTTGAAATATACCATCGATACTATTGTGCAAAAACATCCCTATGCAATGGTGGTGGCTATGGGCGACTTTAATGCAACTCCTTTCGACGATTGTATAACCAAAACATTGAAGGTGTCGCCACGAAGAGAAGATTGGGAACAAAACACGCTGATAAATTTGATGTCGGACTTCGAAGTAGGGGAGGGAACATACAAGTATCAGGGCTGTTGGTCGGTTATCGACCAAATAATGATTTCCAAAAATCTGCACCCATTGTGGTCTGCAAAGTGCGAAGTGGAAGCTGGAAAAGCAAATATCTATAAGCCCGATTTTTTGTTGCAGCCGGATAAAAAATTTCTCGGAAACAAACTAAAACCTACATATTCAGGACCTATCTACAAAAACGGATACAGCGACCATCTGCCTGTTTATATCGACATAACGACTACGGACAAACATTAGTCGATTTATTATGTATACCCTTACTCCTTTTGTAATGTAGTAATGTAGTAATATTTTGGGGGTTCGCTTACGCTTCGCAGTCTAACGACGAAAGACAAAAGTCTAAAGTCGGTATAGAAAAGTATAGAGAGACATCTTTAAGCTTTAAACCTTAAACCAATTCCGTAATTCCGTCAATCCGTAGATCCATAATTCCGGCTACTGCCCCGACCGTAGTCTGTTGTTCGTAGTCTTATAAAAAACATTTCAAAGAACACTGCTATCTGGAAGTGGAAGCTACACTATGTGGTTTGTTTGGAAACGGCCGTTATCCCGAATTGAAGGCCGAAGTGGAAGGCATGGCCAAAGCCTCGACTACAAAAAGCAAGGGTAAGATACCGAAAGCCACACCAAAATCAAAGGCTGATAAAGGCCAATAGATGTTGCTTGCGAATAAAACTACTGACAAGCAAAGTGTTATAAATATTGCGAGCATTGTTTCCATAGCTCTATAGAATGTTTTTGATTGTTCCCCAGTCAATTACACTACGTGGTAATTGTAAAATTGTACTGCAAAGATACGAAATTTTTTCGAGAAAAGCAAAAATGTAGCCTACATTTTCCTACATTTTCTTTCACTCAGACAATTAAATAGTTACAACCTTTGTGATACACAAACTTTCACGAACCATACACAAACTTTCACGGATGCAACGACGATATATTACGAAGAAAACGAAACCCGGGTGTAAAATAAACGGCAGTATATATTGTTTAAGCACACATATCTATCACAAAAAATATTACTACATTACTACATTACATTTTGAGGACAACATACTACGGTAGGCGATAGCCTGCCTTTTTGTCTTTAGTCGTTGGTCTGAGAAAAGCGAAGAATTATTACATTACTACATTACAAAAAGAGTAACACTGTTTTTTGCACATGGTCGAACAAAAAAGATAAAAATTTATCTTTCAATAAATTATAGTCAAATAAGACAAAATGACGCTCTAAAAAATTACATTACTACATTACAAAAAGAGTAACACGATGTAACGAAAAACGACGAAAACGACAAAAAAGTAAAACAAAACTTAGAAAAGACAAATGAAAAAGAATAAAACAAAAATAGAACCACTAAAATAAAAATAGTCTTATTATTAATATATTATTTGCTGGTATATTAGGAACTATTCTTGCAGGACCTATAA
>JAFZDP010000008.1 GCA_017561155.1 Bacteroidales bacterium
TATGCGTTAACTATGAAAGGAGCTGCTTCCGTTGCCCCTATCTGTTGTGGGCGTTTGAAGTTTGAGAGGCTCTGACTTTAGTACGAGAGGACCGAGTTGGACTGACCTCTAGTGTACCGGTTGTAACGCCAGTGGCATTGCCGGGTAGCTATGTCGGGAAGGGATAAGTGCTGAAAGCATCTAAGTACGAAACCCGCCTCAAGATGAGACTTCGTTATAGGGTGGTTGAAGACTACGACCTTGATAGGCTACAGGTGTAAAGGCAGTAATGTCAAAGCCGAGTAGTACTAATAACCCGAAAGCTTTCCGTAAGACTTCACTTATATGTCTATCCAATAGTCAATATAAATAAACTTAGACTAAGAGACTGAGAAGAACGCAGTCAAGTTTATAAATGATATTTTGGTGGTTATAGCAAAGGTGTTCACCTCTTCCCATTCCGAACAGAGAAGTTAAGCCCTTTATCGCCGATGATACTGCACTTGTTTGTGGAAAAGTAGGTAGCCGCCAATCTTTAACCAAAGGGAATCCAATCGGGTTCCCTTTTTTATTTTATATACTGTACAATGAATATAGAACATTTTTACATAGAAAACGGACAAGGTAGTCCTATAATAATGTTGCATGGCAATACCGGAAAAGCTCGTTATTTTAAGCACCAGATAGATGTATTTGCTCAAAAATATCATGTCTATGCTATAGATACTCGAGGTCATGGTAAAACTCCACGAGGAGAAAAACCTTTTACCATAAGGCAATTTGCAGACGATTTGCTTGCATTTATGAATAATCATGGAATAGAAAAAGCTACTTTGATGGGGTTTTCTGATGGGGGAAACATTGCTATGAGGTTTGCAATTGAATATCCTGAAAAAGTAGACAGACTTATATTGAATGGAGCAAATCTTAATGCAAGAGGTGTGAAAAATAGTACTCAGATACCGATAGAATTGAAATATTATTGGTATAAGTTGCTTGGAATAAAGAAGCATGATGTAGAAATGTTGGGTTTGATGGTAAACGATCCTAATATCACACTAGAAGAACTCCGATCTATACATGCAAAAACTTTGGTTATTGTAGGTACTAATGATATAATAAAAGAAAAACATTCGAAGTTGATAGCTTCTACCCTTAGTAACTCAGAATTTGCAGTAGTAGACGGTGACCATTTTGTAGCATTGCGAAATCCGGAAGCATTTAATGAACGTGTGCTTGAGTTTTTGGCTAAATAACCTACTATCTCTTTGATTTTTGTCGTTAACTTGCAAATATATTAGCTATATACTACAATAAATTGTTTAAGTATATGTTGTAGAACTTCCCTATATTCTGTTACTTACAGAATATAGGGTGTTTTTTTGTCTTCAAAATTAAACAAAGTAGTGTTTGGGTGTCTAATAACTCAGTTTTTTTTCGTATCTTTGCAATCTTTAATTAGTGTAGAAACAAGATAAGAAAATACGATGAAGAACATAAGAAACTTTTGTATTATAGCTCATATAGACCATGGAAAGAGTACTTTGGCTGATAGATTGTTGGAATATACAAAGACTATTTCTCAGAGAGAAATGGAAAACCAAGTGTTGGATAACATGGATTTGGAGAAGGAGAGAGGAATTACTATTAAGAGCCATGCTATTCAGATGGAGTATATTCAAGATGGAGAAAAGTATATTCTTAACTTGATAGACACTCCGGGTCATGTGGATTTTTCCTATGAAGTATCTCGTTCGATAGCTGCTTGCGAGGGTGCATTGCTTATTGTTGATGCTACTCAAGGTATCCAAGCTCAAACTATTTCTAACCTTTATTTGGCTTTGGATAACAACTTGGAGATTATTCCTGTGTTGAACAAGATGGACTTGAACAATGCTATGCCCGAAGAGGTGTCTGACCAAATATGCGACCTTATAGGCTGTAGCCACGAAGATATATTGCCTGCAAGTGGAAAGACAGGTATGGGAGTAGAAGGTATATTGCGTGCTATTGTTGATAGAATACCTGCACCTAAAGGTGATGCTAATGCTCCTTTACAAGCTTTGATTTTCGATTCGGTGTTTAATCCTTTCCGTGGTATCGTTTCGTATTTTAGAATTATGAATGGTACTATAAAGACCAACGACTTTGTTAAGTTTGTGAATACAGGAAAAGAATATCATGCCGACGAAATAGGTGTGCTTAAGCTTAAGATGGAGCCTCGCAAAGAGTTATCTGCCGGTAATGTTGGATACATTATTTCCGGTATCAAGACTTCGAAAGAGGTACAGGTGGGCGATACTATCACTCATGTGAATACTCCATGTAAAGAAGCTATAGCAGGTTTCGAAGCTGTAAAACCTATGGTATTTGCCGGTATATATCCGGTAGATAGTGATGATTATGAAGAATTGCGTGCTTCTATTGAGAAGTTACAACTTAACGATGCTTCGCTTACTTTCGAGCCGGAATCGTCGTTGGCTCTTGGATTTGGTTTCCGTTGTGGTTTCTTGGGATTGCTTCACATGGAAATTATACAAGAACGCTTGGAGCGTGAGTTTAACATGGACGTAATAACCACTGTTCCAAACGTGCAATATAAAGTACACCTTACTAATGGCGAAGTGTTAGATGTATACAACCCATCAGGACTACCCGAACCTAACTACATAGACTTTGTAGAAGAACCATATATTACTGCGCAAATTATTACCAAAGCCGACTATATTGGCTCTATCATAAAATTGTGTATAGACAAGCGCGGTATTCTTAAAAATCAAGTATACCTGACTACCGACCGTATAGAAATAACATTTGAACTACCTTTGGGCGAAGTAGTGTTCGACTTCTACGATAAGCTAAAAAGTATATCCAAAGGCTATGCTTCGTTCGACTATTTCCAATCGGGATACAAACCTTCTAAATTGGTTAAGTTGGAAATACTGCTTAACGGCGACCCCGTAGATGCCCTTTCGGCATTAACGTTTGTTGATAATGCTTATCCTCTTGGACGTCGTATGTGCGAAAAGCTTAAGGAACTTATACCACGCCAACAGTTCGATATTGCCATACAAGCTGCTATAGGTAGCAAGATTATAGCCCGCGAAACAGTGAAGGCAGTACGTAAGGACGTAACAGCAAAATGTTATGGAGGTGATATTTCGCGTAAGCGTAAACTACTTGAAAAGCAGAAAGAAGGTAAGAAACGTATGCGTCAGGTAGGTAATGTAGAAGTGCCACAAAGTGCATTCTTGGCAGTACTTAAATTAGATTAGAATTATGCAACTATTTCTACGAAAAACCATATTGATGTTATTAGCATCTATTGCAATATTGGGATTGTCTTGTTGTGCAACTAATAAGACAATCTCCGACTATGATGCTATTTTCAATGTCAAGTGGTATTTAGTAAAATATGTTGATACAGATAATGCTACAGAAGAAAATGCTTTCGAAACAATAAAAGATATTCCTTTAAAATCCGATGATATTTGTTGGTTCATATTTACAGACGATACACTCTGTCATGCTGTACCTAAAATTTCCAATGCAAATGTGTATAGAGGTTATGGTGTTAAGAATAGATTTGAGGGTTATTATAAAGTAGATGCAAAGAAGAAAGAGATTCAATTTTTCTCATTTTTTAGGACACTTGCAGGATGTAGAGGGGGAATGAAAGCGAACGAAGTGGAAAAAAGATTCATGAGCAGTTTTAGAAATACAACCAACTATAAACTTGAAGGTGATACACTTCTACTATATTATGATGATGGTAAGAAGTATGTGCAATTCCAGAAAAAAAGGATTAAATAACAAATAATATACAAATAATGAAATACAGAATTATAACATTTCTATTTTTGGCATCGCTTGTGTTTGGTGCCAATGCACAAGACAAGATGCTTACATCCGACCAACTTATGGATGGTTCGTTGTACCCTGCTCGTATGAGAGGGCTTCAGTTTATAGGTAAAACCGACAACTACTCGTTTGTTAAAGACAATGTGCTTTATACTGCCAACAATAAGTCGGAGAAACAATTGCTTACTTTGGAACAGTTGAACGAGGCACTGAAAACTATAAACGGACAACAATTGAGATATTTTCCAAACGTATCGTTTATCAACGATCGTGAGTTTTCTTTCTATTCAAATGGAAAGATGTTTGTTTACAATTTGAAATCAAAAACTATATCTAATCCTTTAGAATATCCTGCCAATGCAGAGAATTTGGATATAGAAAAAACAACTCATCAATATGCTTACACAAAAGGTTACGATTTGTATGTAGTGAAAGGCAATAAAGAAAAAGTTTTTTCGGGCGAAGATAATGATATCGTTTATGGTCAGGCTGTACATCG
This sequence comes from Bacteroidales bacterium, assembly GCA_017561155.1. Classification (GTDB taxonomy): domain Bacteria; phylum Bacteroidota; class Bacteroidia; order Bacteroidales; family P3; genus HGM05376. The sequence goes on from JAFZDP010000008.1 coordinate 4,340, forward strand.
TAGCGAGTTTGGTATAGAAAAAGGAACATTCTGGTCGCCAAAGGGAAGTTTATTGGCATTCTACAAGATGGACCAAAGCATGGTGACAGATTATCCTATAGTGAACACTGCTTTGCGTGTAGCAGAAACAGCTCCTGAAGCATATCCTATGGCCGGTATGAAGAGTCACGAGGTAGAAGTAGGTATATACAACACCCTTAACGATAAGGTTGTGTATTTGAAAACTCGTAAAGATACATCAGTAGCAGAACGAGAAAATTATTTGACTAACATTAGTTGGAGTCCGGACGAAAGATATGTATATATAGCAAAGATAAATCGCGGACAAAACCACATGTGGTTGGAATGCTACAATGTAGAATCTGGAAATTTGGAAAAAGTACTTTTTGAAGAAAAGAACGACCGCTATGTTGAACCAATGTCAGGTCTTACTTTTGTTCCAAATAATCCTAACCAGTTTTTGTGGCTTAGCCAACGTGATGGTTACAGACACATATATTTGTACGACATAGATGGAAACCTATTAAAACAAGTTACTAAAGGAAACTTTGAGGTACAATCTATAATAGGTTTTGATGCTAAAGCAGAAAAAGTTTTCTTTTATTCTAATATAGAAAACCCAATGGAACGTGCTGCTTACAGTGTAGACTTGAAAACAGGCAACATAGTTCGTATCACATCTGAAAAAGGTACACACTCTATAGTAATGAACAGCAAAGGAAATATGTTTATAGATATGTACAGCAGTACCGATGTTCCTTTCAAAGCGATGCTTGTTAACGATAAAGCTAAAACATTGAAAGATATACATACATCGGCCAATCCGCTTGCCGACTATCGTATGCCTGAAATAGAAGTTGGTACTATCAAATCGGCTGATGGAGTTACTGATTTGTGCTACCGTTTGATAAAACCTATCAATTATAACGACGGTAAGAAACATCCTACTTTGGTTTATGTTTATGGTGGTCCTCACTCACAAATGGTAACCGAAAGTTGGTTGGCAGGTGCTAATCTTTATTTCCTTTTCTTGGCTCAACAAGGATATGTAGTGTTTACTGTCGACAATCGTGGTACCGACAATCGTGGCTTTGAGTTCGAAAGTGTGATACATCGTAATCTTGGTGTTGCCGAAATGGCCGACCAAATGAAAGGTGTTGAATTTTTGAGAACTCTTCCATACGTCGATGAAAACCGTATAGGTGTAGAAGGTTGGAGTTTTGGTGGATTTATGACTATAAGTCTTAAACTTACTCATCCCGATGTGTTTAAAGTAGGATGTGCAGGTGGTCCGGTTATCGATTGGAAATGGTACGAAGTAATGTATGGCGAACGTTATATGGATACTCCACAAGAAAATCCTGAAGGATACAAAAGCACTAGCTTGTTGGGCAAAGTAAACTCTTTGGATGGTAAATTGTTGGTTATCCATGGTGCTGAAGATCCCACAGTGTTGTGGCAACACTCGTTGGAGTTTGTTCACGAATGTATAAAGGCCAAGAAACAAGTAGACTATTTTGTTTACCCTCATCATCCTCATAATGTTCGTGGATTAGATCGTTTGCATTTGTACAAAAAAATGTACGAATACTATCAACAAAACTTGTAAGAGATATAAAGAACCAAGTAATATTATATAGATATGTTTACAGGAATAGTAGAAAAAACCGCTAAGGTTGTAAAGATAGAACAAGACAAAACCAACTTCCATTTTACTTTGGAAGTTGATTTTGCCGACGAACTTGTTATAGATCAAAGTATGGCACACGATGGTTGTTGCCTTACAGTGGTATCGGTAGACAAAGAAAAAAAGCAGTATGTTGTTACTGCTATGGACGAAACCATGCTTAAAACAAACCTAAGTACTTGGAAAGTTGGTACAGAAGTTAATGTTGAACGTTCTATGCGTATGGATGGTCGTTTCGACGGACACATAGTACAAGGACACGTCGACCAAACTGCTACATGTACCAAAGTTGTCGACGAAAATGGTAGCTGGCGTTTTTATTTTGAATACGATTTCAATGCCAATAAGAATATCACTGTACCAAAAGGATCTATATCTATAAATGGTGTTAGCCTTACAGTAGTAGATTCGGAACGTGGAATGTTTTCGGTGGCTATTATACCTTACACTTATCAGATAACCAATTTCCACAATTTCCAAAAGGGTACTGTGGTAAACATCGAGTTCGACGTGTTTGGTAAATATGTACAACGTTTGCTTGAACAATATATGGAAGCTGCTAAATAAGGCAGCTTTCTTTTTCTATACTTGTTTGCTATGCGTACCATAAAAATTACTGCCATGCGTAAGACCGAGTATCGCGACCTTATGCAGCAATACGAAAATTCTATCAGCCATGCTTGCGATGTGTTGGTAGGACAAACGTTCACTGTAGTAGATTGTCAAAAGCCCGAAGGTTTGTGCGATAGTGCGTGGGACACTTTGCTGCCTTTTGTTACTGAGCTTGCCAATGGCGGCGGCAACTTTTTCGATGGCTGGATGAAGAACCCTTATTCTGCCATGCTTTCGTGCAACGATGGTTTCCGTCCCGTAACTTTTTTGGTAGAGGTAGACGAATAATTACATAACCATACTTTAATATGAAAAAGATACTTATAACTCCGCAGTCGGGGCTTATATTGGAAGGCGGTGGCATGCGTGGTGTGTTCACTTGTGGTGTACTCGATTGCTTGATGGACAAAGGTGTTAGATTCCCGTATACTATAGGCGTAAGTGCCGGTGCATGCAACGGTCTGTCTTATATGTCAGGACAAAGAGGACGTGCTAAGTTTAGCACTATCGATATGTTGGAGCAATATCACTATATTGGGATGAAACATCTGATAAAAAAAGGCAATATCATGGATTTTGATTTGTTGTTCCACGATTTTCCCGAACGTATACTGCCTTACAACTACGAGGCTTATGCTAACTGTGGCGAGGTGTATGAAATGGTAACTACAAGCTGCATTACGGGACAGGCGTGCTACTACAACGAGAAACAAAGTCCCAAAAGAATAATAGATATAGTAAAAGCATCTAGTAGTTTGCCCTTTGTTTGCCCTATAGCGTATGTAGATGGCAGCCCAATGCTGGATGGTGGTATTGCTGATAGTATACCATTGTTAAGAGCACGAAGTTTAGGCTATACCGACAATGTGGTGGTGCTTACACGCAACAAAGGTTATCGCAAAGAGGATAAGCCATCGAAGGTTCCGCCATTCTTTTATCGCAAATATCCCGAGTTGAGGCATGCTATTGCAAGTCGTAATATGATGTACAATCAGCAGATATCTATGGTAGAAGAACTGGAAGACAAAGGCGAGCTGATAGTGTTGCGTCCTCAAAAACCCATAGAGGTGAGCCGTATGGAACGCGATACAGCCAAACTATTGGCTCTGTACGACGAAGGATATCAAACTGCTGCCGCGTATTTGTAACGCTACGTTTCACAAATGTTCACTAGTTGTCGGAATAGTATATAATAGTGTGCTATTTTCAATATTAACTTATTAATGAGTACGAGATATGAATAAAATACTAGCTATATGTGTTGCAATGTTTGCTATAACTAATATGTTGTTTGCACAAGATGATAAAGATTTATACTCTCAACTTGGTTGTCCTGAATTTAGGAAAAATGTAAAAGGAAACGAGAGTTTTCTTTTGCGAGATGATAGTACCGTGTTTTCGAATGTTGATGTATCTCCTATGTTTCCGGGAGGTGAAGATTCTTTAAAAACATATATTATCCGACATTTTAATGTGACTCAAGAATGCGATATTATAGGTACGATTATTGTTGCTTTTATTGTTGAACCCAATGGTTCAATTACAGATATTGTCAGAATACGAGATATTGGCTGTAACGCTGTAAACGAACTTATAAATGTAGTGAAAACAATGCCCAAATGGATTCCCGGACTCTTGAAAGGTAAGCCTGTGAGAGTACGACATTTCTTGACTTTTCGTTACGAAATACAGTAGTAAGTAGTGACACATTGAAAATTTATTTGTTTAGTAGGAAAAAAAAGTGTAATTTAGCACTTTCAAACAGAGTAGAAAAAATATAAAAATAAATAGATATGAGTGAAATATTAAACTTGAATCCTAGTGAGTTATGGGCAAACTTTTACGCTCTTACTCAAATTCCACGTCCTTCGAAACACGAAGAAAAAGTGGTTGCTTACCTTGTTGAGTTTGCAAAAAAGCACAATTTAGAATACAAAGTAGACGAAGTTGGCAATATAATAATGCGTAAACCTGCTACCAAAGGTATGGAAAATCGCAAGGGTGTTATATTGCAAGCTCACGTTGATATGGTTCCTCAAAAGAATAATGATAAAGTACATAATTTCGAAACCGACCCTATCGAAACTCGCATCGATGGCGAATGGGTAAAGGCTAACGGTACTACTCTTGGTGCCGACAACGGTATGGGAGCTGCTGCTGCTATGACTGTATTGGCTTCTACTACTTTGGAACACGGCCCTATCGAAGCATTATTTACTATCGATGAAGAAACCGGAATGACAGGTGCTTTTGGCCTTAAGAGCGGTGAACTTAACGGCGATATTCTTTTGAACCTTGATAGCGAAACCGAAGGCGAACTTTATGTAGGTTGTGCCGGTGGTATCGATGCATCTATAACTATAGACTATGCAACAGAAGCTGTTCCTGCCGGATATTGTGCTTACAAACTTATAGTAGGTGGTTTGAAAGGTGGCCACTCGGGTATGGATATTATACTTGGCCGTGGCAATGCCAACAAAATATTGTTCCGCCTATTACGTTGGGTAGCCGAATGTGGTATTCGTTTGGAATCTATCGATGGTGGCAGCTTGCGCAATGCTATCCCTCGCGAAGCTTCGGCTGTACTTGTATTCCCTACCGAACACAAAGATTGCATACTTAAAGAGTTTGACAAAGTAGCCGAAGCTGTGGCTAAAGAACTTGAAGCTGTAGATGGCGACTTCTTTATGAAATACGAAGCCGTAGATATGCCTAAGGTTGTGATGACCGAAGCCGACACTAATCGTTGCATAAATCTTGTATATGCTGCACCTAACGGCGTTATGCGTATGAGCGACTCTATGCCGGGATTGGTTGAAACTTCGTTGAATATGGCTATAGTAAAAACCGACGGAAACAAGATGGCTATCCATTCGTTGCTACGCAGCTCGGTAGACAGTGCTAAAGAAGATTTGGCAGAACGACTTGTATGTCTTGCCGAACTTGCAGGTGGCAAATGCGAACTTGCCGGTGGTTATCCCGGTTGGAAACCAAACATGAAATCGCCTATCCTTACCACTATGCAGGCTACATACAACAAACTTTACGGAAAAGAACCTAAGATAATGGCTATCCACGCCGGTTTGGAATGTGGTTTGTTTGGTACTATGTATCCTAATTGGGATATGATTTCGTTCGGTCCTACTATTATGTATCCACACTCTCCTGACGAAAAAGTAAACATCGCCAGTGTTGGAAAATTCTGGGATTACCTTGTGGAAACCCTTAAGAACATTCCTGTAAAATAATTATTATAATCCTTGCCGTTCGTTGTTAGAGTGGCAAGGATTTTTTTTCTATTAGTAAGATTATAATATAAATAATTATGAAAAATATATATTTGATATTAAAGGTAGCATGTGTAGTTCTATTGATGGGAGCTTGCACTCCTGAAGAATTTGAACAATTCGACAATTCAACAGTACATCAGGATTGGCCATTGACTATGAATAGGACCGGTCATGTGGTGGATAGTGTTGTATGGTATGAAACAGAGGAAAATCATGCGAAATGTATTTATGAGTACGATCAAAATAATAGATTGAAGAAGCGTACTTTGTATATTACTATATTAGAGCAAGGCCAAGTTAAAAATAAAATGTATGTAGATACTTTGGAATATGATGGTGATCGTTTGCAAAAAATAAGAGTTATCAGTTGTACTGACCCATACCATCACTCGGATCAATTATTCTTTTATGATGAAGAAGGGAGGTTGATTAGATCTGAATATGAAGATAATGTTATGTGTTTTGCTTACAGAAATGGATGTATGGATAGTGTGTATTTTCCTAGTGATCCGGAGATGTATATTCTCTTGTATTACGACACAAGGGGGAATGTTGTAAGAACACTTCATAGACTAATGGAATATGATATGCTGGATCAGCCAACAGGAAAATACTATACACGAATGTATGAATATGAATATGATAATAATCAACGTCCTAATTTCAATGTAGATAATGCATTTATGTATGAGCCTCTTTTTGGGCAAGGAAGTTCCTATTATACTTTTGTTAGAATGATTTCGCCAAACAATATGACGAGATATAGTGCAGGACCTGAAATTTGGGAGTATGAATATAACGAACGTGGACTTCCAACTACTATGTATCATCAGTTTGCAGATGTCGTACCTACATACCATCCGGTATTTAGATTTACTTATAGGGCTGTAGAATAGGAGACGATTGTGTTGTTATAAAAGGAAGCCTAAATTTACATCAATCGTACAGACTGCTTTAGAAGTATTATTAACGAGTAGTTGAAGAAAAACGAATTAAAAAATCCTTACCGTTCGTTTGCTGAATGGCAAGGATTTTTTTATTTCAATCTTTTCTCAAAACTCATCGCAAGCTGTTTGAAGAAATTCACGGTCGTGTTCTTCTGAAACATTACTTTCCAAGTTGAACGTTATTGGAAGAACGAATTCTGTGCGTACCGGTTCGCCGTTAAATATGCCCGGTTTCCACTTAGGCATAGCGTTGATTACGCGTAGAACTTCTTTGCCGCAGCCTCCGCCAATGTCGCGAAGTATCTTGACATTGGATATTTGTCCGTCTTTTTCTACAACAAAACCGGCGTAAACAACCCCTGTAATATTCTTTCTTATTGCCTTTTTGGGATACTTGATGATTCGGTAAAGAAACGCATACATCGAGTCGATACCTCCCGGAAATTCAGGTTTTATGTCTACTTCTACAAATGTTTTGTTGTTTACTGTGTCTGTTTGTGCCGTTGCTGCATTCGTGCCACATAATATTGCTATTGTGGCCAATAAGATTAATTTCTTCATTGTATGGTATTTTTCTATTTTGTTATTGTATGTTATCACTTCGCTTTTTTCTTTCGTATGTTAGAGTTTTTCACTCTCAGCGACATGTTTTTCAGTCTTTCGTTCAGTTCGGCGCGTGCTATAAATTGCACACCGCGGTTGGTTATTGTTTTAGAGTTGCAGTCTTTACGATTTTTTACGCTTGTGGCTTTTATGGTAGGTTTTATGGTGCCTAACGGCCCCAAGTCTACCGAGTGCCCCTGCGATATTTTTTCTGTTACTACCTCTACCAAGGTTCTTAACATCATTTCGCCGTCGGCAAAACTTAGAGTTGTGGCATTTTCTATTTCTTCCAGCAAGTTGCCGGTCGGCAGGTTCCTGCGTGGTCCGCGACTGAGGGTGAAGTATTCTTTGCCCTTGTGAGGGCCTACGGTAAGTTTTTTTCGTACTATGTATATATCCATTTTATTCCTCCTTGTCGGTGTTTATCAGTTTGGCTTTGGTGTATTCTTTCAGTCCGGCATTTTTTATTGCATTTTTCAGGTCGGTGTGTGGGCGAAAGCCTGTTGTTATGCTCGAAATGCAATTTTTTATGGTAGCGTCTTCAACGTTGTCTACCATTTTGGTTATCATTTTTGGGTAAAAAGTCCCCAAACCCTCTATTTCTACATTTTCGCCTATTTCCAGCCATTTATAAATTTCGTAAGCCAAGGCGTTTACAAATCCGCTTATTTCTCCGCTTTGGCATGATGTTCGGGCTGCTACCTCTTTTGCTATCTCGTCGAACGAACAGCGGTTGGCAAGTCGTAGCGTTGCTATCCAGCGGTCTTTGCCTAATATTTTTCGGGGTTTAACTTCGTAGGTCAAATAATTATTTCGTGCCATAAAGTCGTCGTTTTTATTCAATATTATTCGTTATCGTTGTTTTCTTGTTGCTTTTTGGTGTTGGGATGAGGGTCGGCGTTGTAAACTTTTTTGTCCACCAGTTTTACGCCGGCATCTTTTATCACATCTTTCAGCCGCTTGGTAGGTCTGAATAGTACCCCTGTTTTCGTTATCGAAAATTGGTTTACTTTTTTTGCCGAATCCTGAGCCTTTGCGGTGATGGTGGGGGCAAAGGTTCCTATAGAGTCCAGTTTTACCACACCTCCGGATGCCAAATGTCCGGATATACATTCTTCTACCTCTCTCAGCACCATCATTACTGTAGCTGCCGACACCGAACTGCGTTTAGATACCTCGGCAGCCAATGCCTCGCTATTCACATAGTTGCCATAGCTTACCTTGGCAAGGTATACTTCGCTTACATTGCCTTTGCTTACCAGTTTTTGTCGTTTTTTTATATATCCTATTGCCATAGTTTGTTTGGTTTTCGTTCGTTTTACATTAAAAAGTTTTTGTGTTTACATTAAAAAACTTTTGCGTTTACATTAAACATATACTGTTCTACATGTTTTGTATATAGTAACGTATAAATTATAATTATAATATTCTACATGTTTTATTTATTCTCTCCTAACGTCGTTAGCGGTATTTACTAACGTTATTAGGAGTATTTGCTAACGTCGTTAGCATGCTGTACTAACGTCGTTAGGAGATGTATATTTAAATAGGCGTAGTACTATATATGTAATATGTATGACAGTATATATATAACATGTACACTACTATATTTCTAACAATAATGCAATTTTGTTTTAACGTAATGGCAATTGTATTCAAGGCAACTTCTAAAAATTGCTTTGCCGGTGATTTGTGGAATTTTCTAGAGACGTACCGAGGTGCGTCTTTGCAATGCATAGCGGGCTATGCGACCCCTAAAGAAATAGAAAGATTACAACAAAAAACGTAATGTTGCGATTAAGCGAGTAAAGAGCAATGCCTAAGCATTAGCTATTTCGAGCGATAGCAACATCGACAAAGTCAAACCACGCAAAAGTTCTTTTAAATAATGTTAGATAGTTTCTGAACGTGGAATTTTTAGAAGTTGCCTATAAAAAATAAGACATCGCATTATTTAGTAGTAGCTACTCAGTATAGAGATGCTGCAATTGTATTGCCTGGATAAAAAGCAAATGTATTTGACTCTGAGATTGTTAATATTCCTATTCCTCTTCCACAAGAAGGCATCTTTGTAGGTTATGGTAAAACAACCGACACTGTCACTTTTATATTTGACGATGAAATTGTTCTCAAACATTACTATTTTAAAGATACTAATTTTTTGCCATACGATTCGCCACTTGGTTTGTACATATTTCCGACAGAACATAATATTTGGAAGTTTAGTTCGTGGCATCCTGCTGGTGAACAATCGTATACCTACACCATCACCGAAGAAGATTACCAAAGGGCATTGGAACAAAGCGGAAAATAAATGATAAAGGAAAAGGTGCGGCACAGATGTCGCTCCTTTTTTATTTGCTTATATTGTTACAATAATTGTGAGTTCGACGGCATTTTGCCGATTGTAAATAAATGTGTAATTTTGCAATAGTTTTGTAAGTAATAAAGTATAAACATAAAAGAATAAAAAACATTATAACTATGAGATATAAAAGTATATACGCGATGTTGTTGGCGTTGCTTCCACTGTTTGGTGTGGCACAGAATTACACTATCGTAGTGCCCAAAAAAGCCACAAATGTAGAGCTTGAAGCTGCCAACGAGTTTAAATATTTTGCCAAAGAAGCCATGGGCGAAGACTTTCCCATAGTGGCCGACAAAGACTATAAGGGAATGTCCAACTACATATCGGTGGGCAAAACCAAGTTATCGAACAAAGTGTACAACAAATATTCGCCACAGCTTAAATGGGACGGCTTTGCAGTGCATTCTGATGGTAAAAATCTTTACCTCGTGGGCAATGAAGGCAAAGCTTTGCTATATGCAGTATATCACTATTGGGAAAAATATGGTGGTGTCAGAGTGTTTACGGCAAACGAGATGATGATACCCAAACGTACATCGGCAATGTTGGCTACTGCTGTCAGCGACGTACAGAACCCATCGTTTCAATATAGAGAAACGTTGCATGTATTGCCAAACATATCGCAACGCTATGCCGATTTTCATCACACCCACAACCGTGCCGACATGGAACGCAGTTGGGGTATGTTTGTACACACCTACCAACATCTTATACCCGAAAAAGAATACTTTGGCAACCACCCCGAATGGTTTGCACAAGTGAACGGTCGTAGGGTTCGTGATGGTCAGCTATGTTTGAGCAACGAAGCTGTGTTTGAAGAATTATGCAAGAATCTACAAAAAGAAATAGATAAAAATCCGGCTGCCGAAATATGGTCGGTGAGTCAGAACGACAATATAAATGCCTGTACATGTCCCGAATGCTTGAAGTTGGATTCGATGTACGGCGGACAGTCGGGAACTATGCTTTGGTTTACAAACAAGGTGGCAGAACGCTTCCCAAACAAGACTATATCAATGTTGGCCTACCAACACACACGCAATGCTCCAAAAAACATAAAGCCTCGTGGCAACGTAAACATAATGCTTTGCTCTATCGAGAGTCAACGTCAGGCAGCCATAGCCACAAACGATGCCGAAAAGGGTTTTGTGAAAGATGTGGAAGACTGGACTGCCTTGACCGACAATATTTTCTTGTGGGACTATGTGGTGCAATTCCGCAACTATATGGATCCATTTCCAAACATTCATGTGTTGCAACCAAACTTGCAGTTTTTCCACAAACATGGCATAAAGATGATGTTCGAACAAGGCTCGGGCGACAACGTGACCGAAAACCACATTTACCGCACATACTTATTGTCGAAACTTATGTGGAATGTAAACGTAGATGTAGACTCGATACGCACCGACTTCCTTACACACTACTATGGCGAAGTCAACGCACCTATCATTGCCCACTATTACGACACCATGCAGCATGCTTTGGTACAATCGGGACAGGTGTTGGATATATACGGCTATCCTATACACGCAAAAAACGGATACCTAAGCCCGGGAATGATACAACACTACAAAGCATTGTTCGGACAGATGTATATGCAAACAAAGGATACCGTGGTGGCAAATAGAATCCGCTTGTTGGAGTTGCCTTTAGATTTTGCAATCTTAGACATGTCTATGAGCAACGTCTCGGCCGAACTTAGCTACTTTACCACCGTAGGCGGCAAAAAGACATTGCGTCGCGAAATGATGGATATGGCCGAACGCTTTGTGGCCGACTGCAAGAAACACGGTGTTGAAAAACTGGAAGAGATAGAATATCCGCCTGCACGCTTTTTGGAAAACATACAAAACTATGTAAACAAAAGCATCCAGCCAAATATGGCACAGGGCAAACCTATAACATGTGCCACACAGTGGAGCAACGCCTACGATGTGGGAGGTCCGAAAGCATTGGTAGATGGTAACTTCGGTATCGTGAACTACAACTACAACTGGTTGGGATTTTGGGGCGAACATCTTGATGTAACCATCGACCTACAAGAGCTGAAAGACATACACGAGATAATCCTCGACTTCTTCTCCTATCCGTTGGCATGGATATTCGTACCCGAGAAGGTAGAGTTCTACATCTCCACCGACAGCATAAGCTGGGAAAAGGTAGGCGAACAACACTACAAGAACAAAGAAGTGCTTGCAGTGGCACAGATAGTAAAAATGTCGACCGGTCGTTTCGAAAAGAAAGCACGCTATGTGCGAGTGTTTGCCCATTCGATATTAAAGAATCCTTCGTGGCATCGCGGTGTAGGCGAACCTTCGTGGATATTTACAGATGAGATATTGGTAAAATAGTGAGAAAACTATGAAGAAAGTATTTTTGCTTATATTATTGCTATATGATACAATAGTTGGAGCTCAGAATATTTATACTCCATATAAGGAGTACATCTACGAAACCAAAACTGTGATAGACGGTAAAGAAGAAGTGCAATACATAAGCATGTGGGCTACAGATGCTGCGTGGGAAGCCGATTCGTCGCAGAGGGAGCTGTTTTATGCCTATCACAAGCATTACAATAAGGACGGCCTTACAACGGCGTGGCCATATAACGGTAATGTAGAAAGTACAGGTATTATAGAAACAGAAAACCGTATATGGTTGCACCCTCCGCGTTGGAATAACCTTGAGATACTTGAATACTTTCCTTTTCCGGAAATAAACAAAAATGCTTTATGCGGAGATAAATATAAACGCATGTTTCTTGGGAGTGTGGATTTCTTAGACCGATGGATGTTTCTTCGCTACAAAATGACGGTAGAAACTATTGGCAACAAAATCATAATCCAAGGCAAAGCCAAAAGCCGACGAGGCGAATGGTTGGAAATGATTACCTACGACAAAGAAAAAGGATTTGTCTATATGGAGTTTATATCTCCCGTTGATAGGACAATCAAACTGAAGTTGGTGAATATTATAGAACACAAATAGAAATTAGCATACTTTGATTGTCGGTATTAAAAGTGATGTAGTAAGAACTTGAAGTAGTTATACAATAAAGTTTTAGTTCCTTATACTAATGACGAGAATAGAGTTCACAACCTTGTAGTTTGCAAAGTTGTGAACTTGTTTTTGTTTATGTGTAATCCAACAACACAATGCAGATAAAGCGAATGGAAATATAATCTGGATATTTAGCCTTGATATATACTTGGTATTATATCTCGTTAAATGTAAAAGCTGAAGATTATTAAAGGCTGTTTTGGTGCCTATAAACAAAAAATCTCGCTTGTTTTTGCGAGATTTGTGGAGCTGGGCGGAGTCGAACCGCCGTCCAAACAAGTAACAAAAATGCTTTCTACATGCTTATTCTTTGATTGTTTTTCGAGTTTAAACCGGACAAAGACACCCAAATTAAACCTTAGCTTCGATTAATTTCATTGCAACATCAAAGCCCTGTTGCAACTATCCCATTCTCACGAGCACTTCCATATCGAAAACCGATGGGCGGGGTTGTCGGGAAATGTCTTGTTTCAGCACCTTGTGCCGAAATAATGCAAGCCTACTGTTCTTCAGCTTAAGCAGCAAGAGCGTAATTATTTTCGCCAATTATTGTTTTACATCCGTTTTCAAGGCTGCTGATGTGTGAGCCTGCATGCTTACAAATCCATTATCCTTGCTGTCAAAACCGGTCAGCCCCGTAATGTTGATTTGTACGACATAATGTACTTTGAAAGGATTATATGAACATTCGCATCGAATGTTTGGTTTACCTTTTGGGTACAAAAAAAGCTCTCGTTTTAGGAGAGCTTTGGCGGTCCGGACGAGACTCGAACTCGCGACCCCATGCGTGACAGGCATGTATTCTAACCGACTGAACTACCGGACCATTTTTCTAAGAACTCTTTTCTTGTCGTTTGCGAGTGCAAAGATACAACCTTTTTTCGAACTGACAAAATATTTTTTCAAAAAACTTTTACTTTTTCTTTTAATAGATTGGTATTCAGAGATAAAAAATTTCAACTTTTTTCTTTGTGATTGGGTGAAAAGAGGGTAAAAATGTAGTATTTTATTCTATTTTATTCCGTTTTTTGATATAAATTGTTCTGTTTTTTACTGATGATTTTCTTTCTTCTTGAATTTAAGTGTTTTAAACTTTTTTATACGAATAAAAATATGTAACTTTGCCAAATGTTTCGATACTCGTGTATCGATGTAACGTATTGATAATTATTATTTACAATGAAAATAAACGAAGTAATATCATATTTAGATAGCAAATTTGGTTTGGGTTTGCAAGAAGATTACGATAATTGTGGTTTTTTGATTGGCGACAGACAAACAGAAATAAAAGGTGCTTTGATAGCTGTAGATCTTACGTTGGCTGTCGTCGAAGAGGCAATAGAAAACAATTGTAATCTTATTGTGACTCATCATCCATTTATTTTTTCGGGAATAAAGAGTGTGACAACCGACAGTGCTGTGGGGCAGATGATATATCTGCTTATTCACAACAATATATCAGTTTACGCAGCTCATACCAATTTGGATAATCTAAGTACAGGGGTAAATGCTGTGTTGGCAAAGAAATTGGGCGTGATGGATGCTAAGATTTTACGTCCTGTAGCTGATAAATTGCGTAAGTTGGTGGTGTATGTTCCTGTGGATTATGCCGAGGCTGTACGCACTGCACTATTCGAAGCCGGAGCAGGCCGCATAGGCAACTACGACTGTTGTAGTTTTAATGTAGAGGGTGTAGGAATGTTTAGAGCCGCCGATGGTGCTACGCCTTTTGTTGGACAAGTGGGAGAGTTGCATGCCGAAAAAGAGGTAGAAGTTGCGGTGGTGTACCCTACAATATATGAAAGCAGAATACTGAAACGCCTAAAAGAGGTACACCCATACGAAGAGCCGGCCTACGATTGTGTGCCGCTTACAAATAAATGGCAACAGGTGGGAGCCGGAATGGTTGGAACGTTGGAGCAACCTATGCCTACGTTGGAGTTTTTGGAAAAGCTGAAAAAAGTGTTAGGACTGCCAATGATAAGACATTCGGAATTGTGCAAATCGGAGGTAAAAACTGTTGCTTTTTGTGGTGGTGCAGGTAGCTTTTTGATAGGCGATGCCAAAGGTGCAAAAGCAGATATTTACCTTACCGGCGACTTAAAATATCACGATTTTCAGCAGGCAAATAATGCTTTAATTATAGCCGATATAGGGCATTATGAAAGTGAACAATTCGTAAAAGAATTAATTTATTGGGAAATGTCTAAAAAATTTAGTAACTTTGTTTCCCGAATTTCGGCACAAAATAAAGGTTTTGTGTTATATATTTAATTAGAAAACAATAATATACATAGATATATGGCAAAGAAATTATCTGCTGCAAAAGTGGCTGAACTTGAAAAAGAGGCGATGATTAACGAGGCACTTCGCCAACAAGAGGTTGATATTATAGTAGAAAATCGTCTTGTAGCGTTGTATACATTGCAAAGTGTAGATACCAAAATAGATAAAATTCGTATTGTTAGAGGTGAGTTACCTTTGGAAGTACAAGATTTGGAAGACGAAATAGCAGGATTGAACACACGTATTTCTAATTACCAATCGGAAATATCTGTGGCAGAAAAAGCAGTGTCGGAACATAGAAATGCGATAGCTGAACATAAAGAGTTGATAAAAAAATACGAAAAACAACAAGAAAATGTTCGTAACAATCGCGAGTTCGAGTCGTTGAACAAAGAAATTGAGTTCCAAAATTTGGAAATTCAGCTTTGCGAACGTAAGATAAAAGAAAATAATGCTAAGATAAAAGAAAAGCATCAACATATAGAAATAGCTAAAAATACTTTGGAACTTCGCCAAAACGACTTGATGGCAAAGAAAGATGAACTAGAAGAAATCACCAAAGAAACAGCGTTGGAAGAAATAGAATTGTTGAAGAAATCGGAAGAACAAGGACAATATATTGAAGAACGTTACTTGACAGCTTACAAGCGTATCCGTAATGCTGCTCGCAATGGTTTGGCAGTAGTTGTGGTAGACAGAGATGCTTGTGGTGGTTGTTTCAACAAGATTCCTCATCAACGCCAAATGGAAATAAAAATGCACAAAAAAGTTATAGTGTGCGAACATTGTGGACGTATTTTGGTAGACCAAGATATCGTAAACAAATCATTAGAAAGATAATTTTTATTGTTGTTTTCATGAATTTATATTTTAGGGGGTAAATATTTGTTTACCCCTTTTTCTTGCAAATAGATTTCGAAAGGTTGCTTTCTTACAAGTTGAATATATTGGGTGGGGTTATAGTATGAGTTGTGTAAGGTAGGTGTAATGTTTTGGCAACGATACCATAGACAAGAATACATTTTTTTACGAACAAATAAGGTAGACTATATATGAAAAAAAGAATAGCATTGGTGGCACACGATAGCTGTAAACGCGACATGGTGGCATGGGTAGAGGCCAACAAAGATGTGCTGGCAAAACAAGAAATAACGGCTACCGGTACCACTGGCAGACTGGTAGAAGAGGCATTGAACAAAGATATTGCCGACGAGGATAGCAAGGTGTGTGTACGAAAACTGAAGTCGGGACCATTGGGTGGCGACCAACAGTTGGGGGCTTTTATTGCCGATGGTAGCATAGATATGGTAGTGTTTTTTTGGGATCCGATGACTCAGCAGCCTCACGATGTAGATGTAAAAGCACTACTTAGAATAACAGTGTTGTACAATGTGCCTATGGCTTGCAACAGAACTACTGCCGACTATCTGATATCGTCGCCGTTGTTTTTGGACGAGGACTATTGCCGACAAGAAAGAAGTTACGACAGTTATATAAACAGAAAAATAGACTAATACGCATATACTATGAAACCTCTTATATTGATATCCAACGACGATAGTGTTGTTGCCAAAGGATTGAAAGTGTTGGTAGATGCTGTCAGAGAGTTTGGCGATGTGGTGGTGATGTCTACCGATCTTAATGCTTCGGGCAAAAGTCATGCACTTACTACCAACCAGCCTCTTCGTGTGCGTAGCGTACATTCTGAACCCGGTTTGGATATATATGCATGCAATGGTACACCTGCCGACTGTGTGAAACTGGCCGAAGCTTTCTTTTGCAGCCGCAAACCAAGCCTGGTGTTGTCGGGAATAAATCATGGTAGCAATGCCTCTATAAATGTAATTTATTCGGGTACTATGGGGGCTACTATAGAGGCTTCGATAAATGGCTTTCCTGCCGTTGGATTTTCGTTGCTCAACCATTCGGCCGATGCCGATTTCGCGGCTTGTGTTCCGATAGTAAAGACTATTGTTGCCGATGTGTTGAAGAATGGGTTGCCGGAAATGACATCGCTAAATGTGAATATCCCAAACTTGCCATACTCCGAAATAAAAGGTATGCGTGTGTGTCGACAAGCCAAAGCATCGTGGGCCGATAGCTACGAAAAGCGAACCGACCCTAATGGCCGCGACTATTGGTGGCTTACAGGCGAGTTTATATGCAACGACAATGCCGAAGATACCGATATATGGGCATTAGATAATGGTTATGTGTCTATAGTTCCCACACGTCCCGACTTTACCTCGCATAGTGCTATAGAACATTTGCAGCAAAGATACAAATAGGCTCATGCCAATTGTGTCAATGGGTGGATTGGTGTTACAAATATTAGTAAACAATTTGTTGTTGGTAAAAGAAACTTTATAATTGATGTTTTTTTCGTAATTTTGCCAACTCAAACCAAAAGAAGATAGGATATAATTATGCCAGTAGATACGTTTAGACATAAAGGATTACGAAAAAGATTGTGTGCCGAACTTAGAGAAAAAGGTATTACCAACGAGGCCGTATTGGCAGCAATGGAAAAGATACCTCGTCATTTCTTTTTAGAGTCGTCGTTTGATGTTATAGCATACGAGGACAGAGCTCTACCCATACTATGCGACCAAACTATATCTCAGCCATACACCGTGGCATTCCAAACTCAGCTGTTGAATGTAAAACCGGGCGACAAAATAATGGAGATAGGTACCGGTTCGGGATATCAGACATCGGTGTTGTGTGAGTTGAAGGCTCAGGTGTTTTCTATAGAAAGACACAAAGGATTGTTCGATAAAGCAAAAAAACACCTTGCCGAACTGGGGTATACTGCAAAAACTTTCTTCGGCGACGGGTACAAAGGCCTGCCTGCCTACGGACCTTTCGATAAGGTGATAGTAACATGCGGAGCACCGGAAGTGCCTACTGCTATAGTGGAACAAATGAAAGTGGGGGGAATAATGGTGATACCTTTGGGCAGCGAAGT
Source organism: Bacteroidales bacterium (assembly GCA_017561155.1). Taxonomy (GTDB): domain Bacteria; phylum Bacteroidota; class Bacteroidia; order Bacteroidales; family P3; genus HGM05376. The sequence goes on from JAFZDP010000008.1 coordinate 22,164, forward strand.
ACAAGAAATGAAGTTGCTGACCAAGATAAGCCAAACCGAACTTGTGGCCGAAACATTCGATACGTTTAGATTTGTGCCTATGCTGGAAAAACGAAAGTTTTAGCACAAAAAGGCTATACAATAAAACTATAGCGAAATTGTCGTACAGTAAAGAAGACAGTTTCGCTATTTTTGTGTCTTAGACATAGAAACGTGCGGCGTTTGATGCGTGGGAAAACTATGTAAACACTGCTGCTTATACCATAAAGGTAAAAAATACTTTCTTCATATTGTGTAATATTTTAAACGATTGTATAATTATCTTTCTTCCGTTTGTAAGACATATATAGTATTATTTGATTCTTATTTTTTATCGTTACTAAAACATCTTTAAAGATGTGTTTGGATAGCATTGAAAACCTCTTTTGAGAACCTTGGAGGGTTCAGCAACGAACCTTGGAGGGTTCAGAAGAGAACCTTGGAAGGTTCGTGAAAGGACCTTGAAAGGTATAAAAATACAACGACAATAAACGGCAAAAACAACTCCGACAAAATGAACTCGCAGCTTTTGTTTTGTGGTGTTGAGTGGGGAATATTGTTGTTTATTTATGGGTGATTTATATTAACGAAATAATAAAATTGTCATATATTAACATCGGCTGATTTAACACGAAAAATGGCGTATTTTTCCCAAAAAATGTATTGATATGCGTATATTTAAACTACGAACCCTTTTGAAAATTAACCACTTGATTATCAAAAAATGTTGCTGTTGTAGTTTTGAGCGGAAAAAGCTTTGGCGATGGCGATATACCGCTATCGCTAGAAAAGTATATGGTTCTACTGATGAAACCCTATGGTTATCGTGATGAAACCCCCATGGTTTTGCCATGGAAGCATGGCATTTTCACTATAAAAACCCCATGCTTTTTCGTCGAAACCGTGCTTTTTTCGAGCTGAAAACATAGTGATAGAATGTTGTATTTAACATTTGAAATTTTTCTTTAACATTTGCTCTTGTGCAAAATGTTCTCGATTATGGCATTCCTATAATGGTGTTGCGGTATGTCGGGCGTGGTTTTTCTCGGAGCCGAAGGTGGTGCTTCCAAATATGCAAAACATGCTAAAGGCGTTGCATATTTCATATATCCGGGCTTTGTCTGTAATAGTCGGAAGTAGCCTTTACACAGAGCATTGAAACCGAAAAATCATGTGTTGCGAAAAAAAACATCGAAATAGTTTTTGTAATTGAAACTTTTGTAGTACCTTTGTAGTTCTATTCCGGATGTAGTGGAATAGTGTATGTTTTTGCAAATCAAAATAATATATTTATATATGGAAATTATAGGAAAGTTAATAAGAGTTTTACCTGAGCAATCGGGCGAAAGTGCAAGAGGCAGATGGGTAAGAGGTGGTTTTGTTATCGAAACATCGGAACAGTATCCACGTATGGTTGCATTCACAATGTTTGGCGAAGATAAGGTAGCAATGATAAAAGGCATAGCGATAGGCACACAAATAAATGTACATTTTTCGCCTGAATCTCGCGAGTTTCAAGATCGTTGGTATACCGATTTGCGCTGTTTTCGCATAGATACCTTCAATCCTGCTACCGTTGGCACTCCATACGGAGCACCACAACAAGCCTACAATCCGGGCATGGCTGCACCTCAACAACCTGCACCGCAAATGCCTGCAGAACAATCGCCGGCATTCGCTTCGGCTCCAAGTGGCGATGCTTTGGCTGCCGACGATGATTTGCCATTCTAGTCCCCGACATACTATTTGCACCGCTACACTGGCACTGCAAGTAGGACCATGGCAGAAAAAACGTCTATTGGTTTTGTGCCGATAGTGGATATATACAATATTGAACAAGCCGTATGAAACATCAACGTCATACGGCTTTTGATTAACCCCAAGAATACTAAAAATGGATATTATGACTAAAGATGAATTGAGAAAATTGGTGCGTGCCGAAAAGAAAAAGGTGTCGTTGGAGGAAAAGAAACAACGCTCCGAAAAGATATGGCAGCAGTTGGAAACCGATCCTAAGTTTGTAAGTGCGTCGGTGGTATTGTTGTATTGGTCGATGGCCGACGAGGTGTATACACACGACTTTGTACAAAAGTGGGCTCAGAAAAAAACATTGTTGTTGCCGGTGGTAGATGGCGATACTTTGCGAATAAAGCCTTTTACTACTATAGATAATATGGTGATAAGCGAACAGTTTGGAATAGGCGAACCTATAGGCGACGACTATACCAACCTTTCGGATATCGACGTGATAATAGTGCCGGGTGTGGCATTCGACAGAAAAAAGAATCGTATGGGGCGTGGTCGTGGGTACTACGACAGACTGTTGTCGACATGCGATGCTCATAAAATAGGGGTAGGTTTCGACTTTCAGTTGTTCGACACTGTGCCTACTCAGCCTTTCGATATTCCGATGGATAGCGTGGTGACTGAAACCGAAGTGTTTCTATAGACAGCTTATAAAAAATCCACGTTCAGAGTAGGCATTCATTATTTTAAAAGAACTTGCCCGATAGAAAAACTAATGGTATAGTATAAAACAAAAAAGTACAAACAACATTGTTGCTTGTACTTTTTTTGTATCTACACATAGCGTTTGTTAGTACGAACGATATGTAGATTTATTTTTTTTCTTGTCACCTGTCACCTTGTATGTTTTGTTCACCATTGACGAACTTTTGGATTTAGGCTTGTACATTGAACCCTTTTTCGACGACGAACATGATGTTGTTCCTACCGAACAAACTGACACTAAACCTATCATAAACACCGCAAAAATTATATTTTTGCAAACTTTTCGTATTATCATGACGATTATATTTTATTGATTTCTATCTTATTATATTAATGTTTGCATCGCAAAGCACTTAGCAAAATAACAAAAAAAAACTGTAATATGCAAGCGAATAGCTATAAAAACTTTTTTGAAGAGTAATATTTATGTTCTGCGAAACATATTTTGAGGCAATATATACTGCCGGAACGGAGATTGGCAGCGAATAAAAAACCTTGCAAAAGCCTTATGTCGGCATCTTGCAAGGTCTGCTTTGCGGAGAGACAGGGATTCGAACCCTGGAAACGCTTTTGACGTTTACACACTTTCCAGGCGTGCCTCTTCAACCACTCGAGCATCTCTCCAAATCGTTTGCAAAAGTACACTTTTTTTTTCATTTAGAGTGCCTTTTTTGCCTGTAGTAGGAATATTTTATTTTCTACTTGTTATAATGTTCTGTTTTTAAGATGTGTATATTGTCGATATTTTTTGCTGTTTGCCTACTGAAACGATTGCAAATCGATCAATTTTTTGTACAATCCGTTGTTTTCTATCAACTTTTTGTGTGTTCCGCGTTCCACTATTTTGCCCTTATCCATCACTATTATTTCGTCGGCATGTTGTATTGTCGATAGGCGATGTGCTATCACAATCGATGTTCTGTTTTTCATCAATCGGTCTAATGCTTCCTGTACATAGTATTCCGATTCTGTATCCAATGCCGATGTTGCTTCGTCGAGTATCAGTATTGGAGGGTTCTTAAGAATGGCACGAGCTATGCTTATTCGTTGGCGTTGTCCGCCCGATAGGGTAAGCCCTCTGTCGCCTATATTGGTGTAGTAGCCGTTGGGTAGTTTGGCTATAAATTCGTCGGCATTTGCTATCTTGGCGGCATTTATTACTTTTTCTGGGTCTGTGTCGCGTAGTCCGAAGGCTATATTGTGCATCACACTATCGTTAAACAATATGCTTTCTTGCGATACTATGCCTGTAAGTTGTCGTAGCGAGTTGATGTTCATTTGCGTTATTGGTACACCATCTATCAGTATCTGTCCGGCAGTGCAGTCGTAGAATCGAGGTAGCAAGTCTACAAGTGTTGTCTTCCCGGCTCCCGACGGGCCTACTATGGCTATGGTTTTCCCTTTTTCGATATTTAGGTTTATATTGTCCAGTACGTTGGTGTTGCTTTTGTCGTCGGCATAGGCAAACGATACGTTGCGGTATTCTATATTATGATCGAAGGTGGTTTTTACTATTGCGTTGTTGCATTCTTTTATGCACTCGTCTTGGTCTAACACCTCGAATATACGTCCGGCCGCGGCACTGCCTTTTTGCAGATTGTAGTATGCCGATACTACGGCTTGTGCAGGGGGGATAATACGCGAAAAAACGATAACGAAGAATATTAGTATAGCAGGACGTAGTTCTCCGCCTATGACAAGCGAACCTCCAAACACTACAATTACGGCAAGTATAAGTGTTGCCAATAGTTCGATAAGTGGCGATCCAAGCTCTTTGCGTTTGGCAACTTTTATCATCCGACGGGTGTATTCTTGGTTTTCTTTTTCGAAACGTTTAGACATCTCGTTTTCTATATTGAACGATTTGATGGCCTTTATCCCAAACACAGCCTCTTCCAACACCGAAAATAGGTAGCCCAACTTGTCTTGACCCTTGGTGGAGTTGCGTTTTAGGCTTTTGCCCACTTTGCTTATTATAAATAGTGCTATAGGCAAAACCACTATGGCAAACAGCACCATCTTAGGACTAATGAATATAAGTACTGCTGTAAAAACTATGATATTGATAGGGTCTTTTACCAACATTTGCAGGCAGTTGAATACCGACCATTCTATATCGGCAAGGTCGTTGGATAGGCGGCTTATGATGTCGCCTTTGCGTTGTGCCGAAAAGAAAGATACCGGAAGTATGGTGATATGATGATAAAAATCGTTGCGAATACGTTCTATCATTCCGTTACGGATGGGACTTAAAAAGTACATGCCTAAGTAGCGAGATGTGTTGGATAGGAACGAGCAAGCTATATAGCCTATTGCCACAAAAAACAAACATTGCCATGTTCCGTGTGTGAGTTTTAATTGGTAAAGCTGCCATGTCAGCCAATCGGTCATGGCTGATTGGTTTAGTGAAAATGTAGGTTCGGAAGTGGGAGGGTTGCTTACTCCAAACAATAGTTCGATAAACGGAACTATCATGGCAAACGAGAAAAGAGAAAAAAACACGAAACATATATTGAAAAATATGTTCAATGTTATCTGTTTTGGGAAAAAACGCAAGTATCGAAATATGCGGAATATATTTTTCATTTAGTCGATATTGTTTTATTTTTTGGTTATTACAAATACTGTTCTTCTGTTTTTTGCACGGCCTTCTTCGGTATCGTTAGGTGCTATTGGGTTGGCTGCTCCGTAGCCTTTGTATTGTATTCTGTCGGGCCTTACACGGTTGTTCAACAAGTAGTCGTATACCGATTTTGCACGCTCTTCCGAAAGTTTTAGGTTGGCATCGTCCGACCCTATATTGTCGGTATAGCCTTCGATGGTGGCATGTACGGTAGGATTTTCTCTCAAAAACTCTATAAAGGCATTCATCACCAATCGGCTTTTGTCTGTAAGTTCCGACGAGTTGTTTTCAAAAACAATGTCGTTTATTTGGTAGCTGCCGCCGACTTCTATGGGTAATATTTGGAAATGTATTGCCGAATCGGGCAAAATAGTGGTCTTTTGTGGGAATAATATAGAACTGAACGAATAGCCATCGCGTTTGGCTATAAGTATATAATCGTTTTTAGGATTTAGTACTGCTGTAAATGTTCCATCATCGTCGGCTATGGTATAGTAGGTTTTTTCTTTGGTTCCATTTACAAATAGTTCCAGCTTTCCGCCTATGGGGTTGTTGTTTTCGTCGACAACTTTGCCTCGTACAATGGTAGTTTTTTGTGGTTTGATGGTGGGGTATAAGTCGAACTCGAATATATCCATGCCTCCTTTGCTGGCATATTTGTTCGATGCGAAGTAGGCTTTAGCACCATTGGTAGTAACACCAAAACAAAACTCATCGTCTTCGGTGTTTATGGGATGTCCGAAGTTTACGGGTTTCTGAATCCTGCTATCGTCGATGCGAGTATAGTACATATCGTATCCTCCCAATCCTTCCCATCCGTCGGAAGAAAAGTAAAGCGACTTGCCATCGGGGTGTATAAAAGGTGTTCGTTCGTTGCCTTCGGTGTTTACAGCCGGACCTACATTTTCGGCACGGCTCCAATCGCCATTAGGCAAACGACGTACTCTCCATATATCTGTACCACCATAGCTGCCTTGGCGGTTGCTTACAAAGTATAGATAATTGCCGTCGGGAGTTATCGAGGGCATAGATTCGAATGTGCTTGGCGTGTTCACATTGGTGCCCGCATTTTGCGGTTTGCTCCATTCCCCGTCCTTGTATTCGCAAAAATATATGTCGGAATTGCCCTTTTGGTCATTGTCTTTTATCGAGAAGTATAGTAGTTTGTTGTCGGCTGTCATGCTGAAATAGGCTTCGTATTTTCCCGAGTTGAAGGGGCTGGACATTCGACGTCCTTTGTCGAAGGTGCCATTTTTATCTCTATGGCTTACCATCAGCATGGGTATTCGTGTTTCCAGTTCTTGTTTGTAGAAGGTGCTGTTGTCTTCGCTTTTCACCACATCGCGTTTGTAGTACATATATTCACCATCGACGGTAAGGTATGCCATATATTCGTTGGCATCCGACGATACTCCATCTATGGTTTTAGGTTCGAAAGGTACGGGATTAAGGTAGGCTTTGGTAAGCAATCGCGACCAATAGGCATAGTTTTCGGCTTCTTCCATCAGTATATCATATTCTCCGTTTAGGCTTTCTTCGGCAAGGTTGAAGAAGTTGTCGAAGTTTTTGGCAGCATCTTCGTAGCGTTCGTAGCTATAGTTCACTATGCCCATATAGTAGTGAACGCGTGCATCGGGAAAGTCGGGGCATAGCTCCAATACTTTAGAAAAATAGCGGTTCATACTGCTGAGGTTCTCTTTTTGTGCTGCTATAAGACCTAAAATAAAATATGGTTCGGCTACTTCAGGCTCGTCTGTTGTTATTTTTCGTAGTATCGTAGTACTGCCATTAAACTGTCCTTTTCCAAATAGTTCGACGGCTTTTTCGTATTCTTTTTTGTTCTTTTTGCTCATCTCTATTTCGCAAAACGATTGCGAAAATACCGACAAACTTGCAAATAAGCCTATTAATAGTATTATGATTCTTTGCATGATTGGTGTTTGAACGTATTTGTTATTACTTTATTATTAAACTGTTACTTTAATAATTATGTTTGCTCTGTTGCTGCAAAGATAATAAATTTACTCAATATATAGGCGTTTTTTTATTATCTCTTTTTCTTTAGTGAAGCTTGGTGTTGCTAAAGTTATTTTTCTCGTTCGCACAAAATAATGGTTTTGCTATTGTCGCTTTTGGTCAATGCTATTACAAACAGATTGCCTCCCTCTTTTAGTTTCAGTTTCTTTTGTAGCTGCTCGCTAGGTGTGGGATAGTTGCGTGTTACAACATGGGCTTTGCCGTCGGGTATGGCGGTTGCTATTTCTTTTGCCGATAGTGGCATATCTTTTATCACTTTGAATATTCGACCAGGAAAGTCAGTAATTCTTTTGTCGGAGGTGTATAGGTGTGTGTTGCGGTGTAGTTTTGGAATATCGTATAGTTGGGATAATGTTTTGAATGCGCCACCTTTTAGTAGAGCTACATTTGGGTCGTATATATAGTTGTGTATGGTAGAGGTGTATGGTATGCTTAGTTCGTTTTCGTGGTTGCGGTCAAAAACGATTTTGTCTACACTGCCATTACTGTTGATATTTATGCAGGTGTACTTTTTATTTGGAATTTCTGAATTTTTCGAACAAAGGAACAGCACTTCTTTGCATTCGTTTTTTACTGCCAAAATTATTATTTCTTCTATATGTTGCAGCTGCTTTGTGGCTAGCAAAATGTCTAACATCGGCGACGATTTTATCAGCAATTTGTCGGCTTTGCCAAGTAGCAAATTCATATTTTCTAATATGTTTGGAGTGCAATTTTCGAATGCCGACACTTTTTTCCCGTTGTCGTCCCTACGTGCAGGATCTATATATAGCAAATCGAAATACCTGTCGGTGGATTGCAAAAAGTCTATGCCGTTGCCACAATAGGGGGTTATGTTGTCTTGGTGTATTGCCTTGAAATTGTGCGAAGCAATGGTGTATAGCTCTTCGTTTTGTTCGACATATACAAGACTTTTGGCATGTTTGGCCATGAATATGCTGTCTATTCCCAGTCCGCCGGTTATGTCGGCAATATTTTTATTTGTAGCAAATTCTGTGCCTTTGAATGTGGCAGTGATTTCGGACGAGCATTGTTCTCTGTTTAGCTTTGGGGGATATACAAAGTCGGAGTATGCTGCCAACGATGGAATTTTGTCCGTTGCCATACGGTAGCCTTCTACTTGTTGTGCCACAAATTTCATATCCCATTGTGGGTATTTTTTTTGTTGTAGCACTAGCTGCAAAGGGTCGTCGTTGCGGTGCAATAGTATAAATTCTCTTAGTTCGTCCGTCCAAATCATTGTCTAGTGTAGTATGATTAAAAAAATATAAAGGTTGAGAAAATCAACCTTTATATTTTTGACTATTAATAAAAATGTTTAGTATATTCCGTTTTCGTGTAGTTCTTTCAAACGAGCCACTACCATAGGACGGTCTTCTTTGTAGGTAACGCCAAACCATTGAGCAGTAGTTTTAAGAACTCTCATTTTGGCATATCCATTATCGATAAATGTGTTTACCGCAAATGGTATGTAGTATTCTGATTTTAGTTCGTTACCCGATTTTTTCAAGAAGTCTACAAATAGCTTTTCCGATTCTACAAAGTAGTCGGGTGTGAAACCGAACAAATTCATTGATACAGTGGTGTCGGCTTGTAGAGGATGTGTGCTGCCATCGGTGTCTTTGTATTCGATACCATTGTTTGCACGTGCTATAGATGTGCGTTCTGTCATTGATACTAGGTAGTTGTCGTTGTCTATATTACATACACCACGCGACACAGAACCATTTTCCGAAAGGGTGTTTTCCAATTTGTAGCCTACCATACAATAGTCACCTTTGCTATCGGCACTTAGAGTTTTTAGGTAGTTTGCCATCACTTGGAATGCATCTTGACCATAAAAGTCGTCAGCATTGATAATGGCAAATGGTTCGTTCACAACGTCTTTTGCCATAAGTATTGCATGGTTTGTACCCCATGGTTTTTCTCTTCCTTCAGGAACTTTAAATCCTTCAGGTAGTTTGTCCAACTCTTGGAACACATATTCCATTTGTATTTCGTTGTTGAAACGTTCCGGATTTATGGCAGCTTTAAATTCGTTTTCAAAGCTGTGGCGGATAACGAATACTACTTTTCCAAATCCTGCACGGATGGCATCGCGGATAGAATAGTCCATTATTGTTTCGCCATTTGGACCTACTCCGTCCATTTGTTTTAGTCCTCCGTAGCGACTACCCATACCGGCAGCCAATACTAATAATGTTGGTTTCATATTGTTGTGTGTTATTTTGTTTTTAATATTTTCGTTTCTGATTGAAGAATTGTTTTATAATTGTTTCGCACTCGTCGACGAGTATTCCTTTTGTAACCTTCGTTTTTGGGTGAAGTATGTTTGTTGATATTTTAGAAAAACCTTTCTTTTGGTCCGACGCTCCATATACTATTCGTCCTATCTGAGTCCATGCTGCAGCACCTGCACACATAATGCATGGTTCAAGGGTGACGTATAGGGTGCAGTTTTGTAGATACTTGCCGCCAATGGTTGATGTGGCAGAAGTGAATGCCAACATTTCGGCATGGGCGGTAACATCTTTAAGTTTTTCGGTGTTGTTGTATGCCCGTGCTATTATAGTATCGTTGCAAACGATGATGGCACCAACGGGAATTTCGTCGGCGTCGAAGCCTTTTTTTGCTTCTTTTAATGCTTCTCGCATATAATATTCGTCGGTGTTGTCGAACATAATATTAATGGAAATTAGTTGTTTATTTCGAATATTTTACTGTCGAAAGGTATTAGTTCGGTTTTGGTAAAGTATATGGTTATCGAGTTGAACGATTGGTAACTTTCCACCGACGGGAATAGGTATACACCGTCTATAGGTATATATTCGTTGATGGCTCTCCAATCTACCTCTCTCCGTCTTTTGCCAGTTTCGGGTGTTACGGGCATCATTAAGAATAGCAATCCCGACGACTTTTCAAACATATAGTAGCGGTCCAAATGTTCGGGGTCTAACACTGTGACTCTGTAAACCTCTTGTCCTTCCCATTTCATCTCTACGCATTCTGTAAATTCCAAGCTACGAGCTTCCCACGAATGTAGTGGTTTGCGATAGTCGAAGCCAATAACACTGTCGTAGTACAATTGAAAATTCAGTGTATCCCACTGCTTTATCGATGGTAAATAGTGCCAATATTCTTTCCCGTTAGAGCAGTAGCCCACTGTTTGTTCGCCACGATAAGTAAGTTCTATTCTCGAAAAATTATTGCCATAAAACCAACGTTTCATATACAAAGTGTCGTCTTGTATCTGTGTGTCTATTATTTTAGACTCCATATATACTACCTTGTTGGGCAGGTTGCGGTAGTTGAGGAGGTCTAGATATTTAAGAACTATAGTTTGCGATAGCGAATCTTGCTGTGCAAATATTGTGCTTGCAAACAAAATTGTTGCTACGAAAGCTGTTATTTTTTTTACTTTTATCATAGTGCTTGTAATATGAAATTTTAGGCATAACGCATTTTTTATGAAGATATTTTTGTAGATGTAAAAATATGTACTTTTTGTGGCAATTTCCAAGTCAAATAGTCGGTAAAAGTTTTGGTGTTGTAGTAGTAAAAAAAGTAATATATACTGGCTTTTACTACGGTAGGGTATAAATCTATTCACAGTATATTGTCGTTGCATTTATACCCTATTGTGGTGAAACGCATGATAGGGAAGCATAATTTGCGTGTGGATTTACTGTTCGAATATCGAAAATATAGTCGAAATTGCGCTTGGTTTATCCCGAATTATTTGTGTCGGCAAAATACATTTTTCTGACAAAAATAGTGTCTGCATAATTTATACACTATATTTTGACCATAAATATTTCTAAAAACAAGGTGTAATGATACCAAAAAAGTTTCTAAAAACTATTGTATCATAAAAAATTATGTATTTTTATTAATTCTTAAATCGTTTATATTCAGGGTGTTTTCTGTTTGTGTGATGAAATAAGTAAAAAAAAATAGAAATATATGCTCAAAATAAGAAAAAAGTATTATTTTTGCATATCGTTTATCGATAAAAAAATAGTGAGAAATGAAAAAGGAAAAGAATAAAAAACTACAAAAATTATGGGTCTTGTACGGAGCATTTTTCTGTATAATGATGGTTTTGGTAGGTCTATTTGTATCGGATGCTTTTAATACTGCCGATTACGAAGAGTTCGTTCAGTTTAAAGAAAAGCAAGAAAGTTTAAACTTGGCAACTGCCAAAAGTACCGATTTGAGAAATGGTTCTAGCGATTATGATTTTACCATTCCGATTATCAACCCAAACGATAGCAGCATAATAATGACTGCACGAATCAACGAATACGACATAACTATTGCTACAGAAGACCGCGACAAATTGTCGTCGCCATTGGTATACGTTACTGTAATACTACAATTTTTGTCTTACATCTGTTTGGTAGCTATTTTTATATTCGTTTTCATCATATTGTATTCGCTATACAAGTCAATAAAGAATGGCAAAGTATTTCAAAAAAAGAACATACTTTGGCTTCGGATAGTAGGGTTGCTACTAATCGTTATGACTTTGTGCGAGGACTTTGCACGTTATTTCGAATACCAATATGTACAGCAATTTTTGGCAAATACCAGCGTAGTTATCGACGATAACTTTTATTTACACTTTACCCGAATATTGTTAGGGTTACTAATTCTTTTTGTTGCCGAACTCTTCAAGATTGGCTACGACATTCAGGAAGAACAAGATTTGACAATTTAGAGAATGGAGGGCGTAAATGGGTAAAATAGTAGTAAATGTAGATGTAATGATGGCAAAGCGAAAAATTTCGCTTTCCGAGTTGGCAGACAAAGTAGATATAACTCCGGCCAATTTATCGATATTGAAAACTGGTAAGGCTAAGGCTATAAGATTTTCGACATTGGAGTCGCTATGCAAAGTGTTGAAATGTCAGCCGGGCGATATATTAGAGTATGTGTCTGACGATGATGATGCAGACAAAAGAAAGAAAACTAAATAATAAATTATAGTATATAACAAATAAAATTTTAATCTTATGAAAATGAGAAAATTTTGGATGCTTGTAGTGCTACTGGTTGTAGCTACATCGAGCTTTGCACAATTAGGTGGCAGTGCAAAAGAAGAAAAAGCCACAGATTTGACTGCTAAGGTGCCAATGGACAGAAAAGTTCGTGTTGGTAAGTTGGAAAACGGTATGACTTACTATATCCGTGCCAACAAAAAACCTGAAAACCGTGTACAATTCCGTTTGGTTACAAACGTAGGTTCTACTTCGGAAGATGAAGACCAACTTGGTTTGGCTCACTTCGTTGAACACATGGCTTTCAACGGTACTAAACACTACAAAGGAAACGATATGATTAGCGAATTGCAAAAAAATGGTATCGAATTTGGCCGTGGTATCAACGCTTACACTTCGTTCGACGAAACTGTTTACTATGTTGACCTTCCTACCGACAGCCCTGAAATGATTGAAATGGGTTTCAAAATCCTTGATGGTTGGGCTAGCGGACTTCTTTTAGATGGCGAAGAAATAGAAAAAGAACGTGGCGTTATTCTTGAAGAATGGCGTGGTGGACTAGGTGCCGGCGAACGTTTGCGCAAAGCTACTTGGCCTACTTTGCTTAAAGATTCTCGTTACGCTACTCGTCTTCCTATAGGAACTGAAGAAGTTATCAGCACTTTCAAACACGAAACGATCAAACGTTTCTACAACGATTGGTATCGTACCGACTTGCAAGCTGTTATCATCGTTGGTGACATCGACGTAAACGCTATGGAAGCTAAAGTAAAAGAATACTTTGGTTCGTATACTAAAAAACAAAACCCTCGCAAATTGCAAGAATACACTGTTCCCGGAAACGTAGAACCTCTTATTGCTATTGCTACAGATAAAGAAGCTACAAGCACTGACTTGGCTATGTATTGGAAACACGATAAAGCTCCTCAAGGAACTGTTGGCGACTACCGTCAAAGCCTTGTAAGAAGCCTTGTAAACAGTATGTTGAGCGATCGTTTGAACGAACTTTCTCAAAAAGCTTCTGCTCCATTTATCTATGCTTACGCCGGTTATAGCGGATTCTTAGGACGTTCTACCGATGCTTTCTCTTGCGGTGCTGCTCCTAAAGAAAACCAAATAGAAGCAACTGCCGAAGTATTGCTTACCGAATTTAAACGTGCCGACGAACATGGTTTCCTTCAAACTGAATTGGATCGTGCTAAAGAAGATCTTCTAAGCCGTTACCAAAAATATGCTAAAGAAGAAAGCAAAACTCAAAACGTAAGCTTTGCAGGCGAATATACTAACCATTTCTTGCAAGGTGAAGTTGTTCCGGGTATCCGTCAAGAATATCGTTATGTTAAGGAATTTATGCCTACTATCACTCTAGAAGAAGTTAACGCTCTTATCTCTAAATGGATTACCGACGAAAACTTCGTATTCTACCTAACTGCTCCTGAAAAAGAAGGTTACAAAGTGCCTACTAAAGAAGAAGTATTGGCTATAATAGCTAAAATGAAAAACGTAAAAACTGAACCTTACGTTGATAATTACAAAGACGAACCTTTGTTTGCAAAAGAACTTAAAGATGCTAAAATTACAGGTACTAAGAAAAACGAAAAACTTGACTATACTGAATATACTTTAGAAAATGGTGTTCGTTTTGTTGTAAAACAAACTAACTTTAAAGAAGACGAAATCCTTGTACATGCTTATAGCTTCGGTGGTACTTCGTTGTACGAAGATAGCGAATATCTTACTGCATCTTGGGCTTCTTCGATTGTTGATGGTAGCGGTATAGCCGATTTCGACAACTCTCAATTGAGCAAGAAACTTCAAGGTATGAACATTAGCATATCTCCTTATATCAGTTCTTTGACTGAAGGTTTCCAAGGTAACTGTTCTCCTAAAGATTTCGAAACATTGCTTCAACTTACTTATTTGTATTTCGATGCTCCTCGCAAAGATAAAGAATCTTTCGACCGTTTCGTATCGCAAATGAAGACTCAATACAAATTTATCGGTGAAAATCCACAATATGTATTTATCGATAAATTCCAAAAGACTGCTTATCCTAACGACAAACGTAACATCCTTATCCCAACCGAAGAACAAATGAATGCCGTAGATTACGAACGAGTATTCAATATATACAAAGAACGTTTTGCTGATGCCGGCGACTTTACTTTCTTCTTCGTAGGTAATGTATCAGACGAAATGATATCTGTGATAGCTAAATATTTAGGAAATCTTCCTGCTATCAACCGCAAAGAAACTTGGAAAGACCGCTCTACCGATTTCGCTAAAGGTATACAAAGAGAAACAGTAAGAAAAGGTATGGACAACCAAGGTATGCTTATCATGATGGGTGTTACTGAAGGTTTTGAAGCTACTACTAAAAACAAAATGGCTGTTAACATGCTTAGCGATGCTATAGGAATTACTGCTATCGAAGTTATCCGCGAAAAAATGGGTGGTACTTACAGCCCATCTGCAGGTGTAGACTACGAAGTTAGGCCTAATAAAGAAGTAAATTGGCAATTCTATATCAACTGCGACCCAAGCAAAGCAGGCGAAATAGAAAAAGCTGCTATGGATATCATGAAACAATACGTTAAGAAAGGTCCTGATGCAACTACTTTGGCTAAAGTAAAAGAACAAATGATTCGCGCTCGCGAAACTAACTTGAAAGAAAACGGTTTCTGGGCTGGCATGATTAACGGTTCTTACATGTACAATCTTGACCGCACAGACGAAGTACTTTTAGACGACTACAAAAAACTTGTTGAATCTATCACAGCTAAAGATATCCAAAAAATAGCTAAGAAATACATCAACTTGAAAAACTACATCGTTGTAACTCTTGAACCTGAACAAGTAAAAGAATAATCCAACGATATAGTATATAACAAAGAAAGCCGAAGCTCTGACCGAGTTTCGGCTTTCTTGTTTTAAAACACCATACTTACGGGTAAAAACTATGCGGTTTAGCACTCCTAACTCCGTGGGTTACGACCCCTAAGTGCCATAGTTGCGACAGCCAAGTGTGGAGGTTTATATTAGCCAACATATATACTCTGTGGTTGCGTTGTAAATACTTGATAAAAAAACTTACAAAATGTTTTGCTCTTTAAAAATAAATGCGTATCTTTGGCTCGTCTTTTGGTAGTTGATATATGTATAATATTAGCTCTAAAAGATTGAAATAAACAAATTTATAAACAAATAAAAAACTATTCATATGAAGACGAATGTTCTAAAAACCGCCTTGTTGGCGTTGGTAGCTGTAGTAATGTTTAGCATTAGCAGCTGCGAAAAAGAAAAAAGTGAAGAACTTACAATTTCTAATATTAATTATACTGATTGTTTATCGGAAAGTAAAGATACTTTTAGCAAGGATCCTTCAAATTCCGATTTGATTGAGTATTCGTATCAAAACCACATACTGTACATTACTCATCATAATTTAGTTGTAGGCTGTGGTGAAGAATTACATGTAGATGTTCAACGTATAAACGATACAATTCGAATTGCGGAGTGGACCGACGGATATGTAAATTGCGTTTGTTTGATTGACAACTCTTTCCAAATAAATAATCTTGAGAAAGGTTCTTACATTCTTAACTTTGTCAATTCCGGAATTACTTTACTGGTAACGTTGTAGAGTTTTACACATAATATATCTCTTAAAAAGGAAACCGAAACTCGCACAGAGTTTCGGCTTCCTTCGTTTATTCATTAGAGGTATCTGTCACTTCCCAATATCCTCCTTTGTCGCCTCCTATTCGTTTTATTAGGTTGTTTTGTCGTAGTCCGCGGATAATCTTTTTTACTCCGCTTTCCGATAATCCACTTATTTCTTGCAGTTCACGAATGGTAATTGCTTTATTGTCTTTTATAGCCAAAAGAATTTTCTGGTTACTTTTCTGGTTACTTTTACTGTTTTATTGTTACATCACCGTTGGGTTGTATGTTCAGTTTTGTTTGTCGGCCAAGTATAAGTGCAAGGTTTTCCATACCGATGTGGCCGAACGGCATACCCATACATACGGGGTAGTCGTACTCCTTCACTGCGTCCCAAATTATCTCTTCGGCAGTTTTGCCAAAGGGTATGGCGTTGTCGTGCATATCGCTCATGCCGCCTACTATCAGTGCCGATAGGTTGTCGAGTTTGCCGGAGCGTTTCAGGCACATCATCATGCGGTCGATGTGGTAGAGGTATTCGTCCAGGTCTTCGATAAACAGTATCTTGCCGGCAGTGTCTATGTCGGACTGCGAGCCCACTATGCTGTACAATACCGAAAGGTTGCCACCCACTATCGCTCCTTCGGCTTTGCCCGGACGCAGTAGGGCAGAGGTGCATTGTATGTCGTATTCGCAGTGGCCTGCAAACAACGCTTGCTTAAGGCTGTCGATGGCAGGGTAGGACACTGTGGCAGCGTCGTGCGGAATGTTTATAGGCATGGTGGCATGCAGTGTTTCCATGCCAAGCAGGTTGTGGACGTGGCTGTGCAGTGCTGTCACATCGCTGTAGCCTATTATCCATTTTGGCTGTTGCTCCAAGGTAGCGAGGTTCAGCATGTCCAGTATCCTTACAGTGCCGTAGCCACCGCGGGCACATAGTATTGCTTTTATGTCGTTGTTGTCTATAAGGTTTTGCAGTAGGGCGGCACGATGGCTGTCGGTGCCGGCCATCTGGTTGTCGGCGGCGTAAAGCCCCTCGGGTATTACCACCTCCAAGCCCCAATGTTGCAGCAGTTTTATTGCTGGCTCCATCTCTTGCGGACTTACTTTGCGTGCTGTGGCAGCTATCGCCACACGGTCGCCGGCCTTTAGCGGTATAGGATTGTTTGGCATAATGGGTTATGTATTATTTTAATAATTTTCTATTATTAATTTCTTCCAATAGGTTCATCTGTTGAATTGCTATTCGATTTAATTCTTTTAAACGTTCTGACTGAGGTATCTTTTTCTCTATAAACAAAGCATTCAAATTTTCCATATTCGATAAACAGATAAGTTGATTTATTGATGCATAGTCTCGAATATTGCCTTTTAGATTTTGGTTTTGTTCTTTCCATTGTTTTGCAGTTATTCCGAACAGAGCAACATTCAAGACATCGGCTTCATTTGCGTAAATGGTATTGGTTTGGGAAAAAGAAAGTTCAGAAGGTATAAGATTGTTTTTAATTGCGTCTGTATGTGATAATTTATTTTAGAAAGTTCTCTTTTCGCAGACCAGCCTAATTGTTTTTGTTCTTCTTCTTTTAGCCTTTGAAATTCTCTTAGTAAATATAGTTTGAATTGTGGCGATACCCAAGACGCAAATTCAAATGCTAAATCTTTGTGTGCATAAGTTCCTCCGTATCGACCTGCTTTTGCAATTATTCCTATAGCATTGGTTTTATCTATCCATTGTTTTACCGAAAGGATGAATCTATTAAGTCCTGCTGTATTTTTAATTCCCTCGAATTCGGGGGAATTAAAATTGGGATTGTACATCTCTTCCCATATACCAAGAAATTCTATAGTGTTTTTGTTTCGTAACCATTTTTCGATAAGTGCACTGCCGTTTTCGATGTTTCTAACCATGTCTGTTAACGAGATATAGTCTTTCTCGTTTATTTCCAATATAGTGATTTCGCTTTTATCAACGATTATTTTTGCCATAATAGTTTCGCCTCTTTGCTGTGTTATGTGTTATATAATTCTCGCTATGAACGATGGTAGAAATATCTTTATTGTCTATTGTTCGTCTTTATTTACTATTACCCAATAACCGGATCTGTCAGAGCCGACACGCTTTATGACTCCTTCTTCTTGAAGTCGTTTCATTGTTTCTGCAACCCAACTTCTTGAGTAACCGGTTTGTTTCGCAATCTCTATCAATGTGGATTGGGGTTTGTTTTGTATTTGCTCCAATATTTTCAGTCCACTTTTCAGTCCACTTTTCAGTCCACTTTTCAGTCCACTTTCTGGTGCAGTTTGTAGTCCACTTTTTCGAGTACCTCGCTTTGAAGCCCTCAATGAATCATCTTTATGAGCTATGTCGGCGATAATATTTCCTGCAGCTTCATGACAAGGAATGGTTATCCTAAAGAAAGTTCGTTCTTCATCTGTAACTATAGTGGCTCTGGGTGAACCATTGTTCTCCAAAACATTTTGAATAGTAGGAATACCTGTACTACGACCTTCTGTCAAATCCAGTTCTTTCAGATATTCGCCAAGTCTACGATTGCGATAACGTTTAGAAACTAAGATTTCACACCTTGAGATATCGGCAGCCGAAATACTTCTATCCGGACCACCTACATTCTGTATGGTGATTCCTTGAGGTTCTACGGTGATAACCACAGGTTCCCATTCACGATAATCTCTATGATAGAGTGAGTTGGTCACACTCTCTTCCAATGCTTGGTATGGATAGGTGAAGAACTTTTGGCTCCTGCTACTATCTTTCGGTTTTATCACCGTCTGCATAACAAGCATGCGATTCAGGTATTCCAATGTTCTGTCAATTATCTGTGTGATGGAACCCTTAATTACTGGCCCTTCATATAAGTTGTTTGGATTATTCAATCGTCCTTCAGGAAAATATACCACCTCTACTTGTGTACGCTTAAAGAATTTGCTAGGGTCTTCACAGAACATCATAGCTGCTACATTTCTAAGCATACGATTTTCCTTAGGACCAACATACAAATCCATTTGCTCCAAGATACTTTCGAGAGGTTTTGTATATAGCTCATTGGCAAGCTTGCTACCTACCTTTACCAAATACTCACGTAACAGCAACGTTGAAATATCCTCTATCTTAATATCTGGATTTCCACGTTCATCAAATGGCACACGACTTGCCAATTCACGCAACTCATCAAGAACTTCGCCCTTGGCTATGATACTGCTCGTGCCACTACGAACATAGAAATATTCCTTTGTATTACTTTTGGCGGTTACGTTCTCAGGTACAGAGTATGGCCGATTGATGCCTGCCGGGCACCATATCACAAGGACAGATTTTCCATCTACCTCTTCAACACTAGTGCGAGGCATATAATAAGGAGAAATCTTGTTGTTATAGCCTACCATATCTTGAAGAATGCCATCAATCTTTTCTATAGGTATACCTTCAACTGGACGAATTGCAACACCAGTTACATCGTCTGTATCAACGCCAACCACAATGTAACCACCACCAAGATCATCAAAATCATTGGCAAATGCACACACGCTATGGTATATGCTTGACGGATTCCAACCTTTTTTGAACTCAATTCGGTTGGATTCTATCTTCTGCTTGTTGAGCAGGTCGTTTATGTTAATTGCAAGTGCCATAATTAACTGTAAAAATATTTTGTACTTCTTTTATTTATAAGTTTTTCCATTTTTTGTGTTATTGTAGCTCTTTAATTCCCTCGAATTCGGGGGAATTAAAATTAGACTCTCATGTCTGTTAACGAGATATAGTCTTTCTCGTTTATTTCCAATATAGTGATTTCGCTTTTATCAACGATTATTTTTGCCATAATAGTTTCGCCTCTTTGCTGTTTTATGTATTATATAATTCTCGCTATGAACGATAAAGGAAATATTTTTATTGTGGATATTGTTTATTTTTTCCTTTTGAAAGAAAAATATTCTCTGTGATTTGGTCGGTATAAATAATTTATGTATCTTTGCAAAGTTAAAAGTAATATTTTTTTGTAGAGAAAGTTAATATTACAATCTGATTTATAGTAAAATAATTATTTATAGTATTTAAATTTAATAGAAATGAAATTAAAAAAACATTTTTTTTGTTTAGCTTTTATGGGCTTTATGTGTGTTGGCTTTGCCAGAGAACCTATTAAAATTTTGAATATTCACAAAGAAGGTGGTAGAAGTTTTTTAGGTATTACAGAACCAAGGTATGA